>JANZYY010000091.1 GCA_026419705.1 Fischerella sp. | reverse complement strand
AACTAGATTGGCGCAGGCCTACATTGATAAATTGCACCATAATGACTTAGAAAGCTTTCTTGAGCCGATTTTTGTCTACTTTAAGAAGTCACGCCAAAAAGGCGAAAGTTTTGGAGATTTTTGTACCCGGGTTGGTTTTGATGCGATTCGCAACTTTGCTGAAAACTACAAACCAAAAAGTGCTAACGGTGGGGGTAAAGCTCGTCACCGAATCAGTGTTCGGGATGATATTTATGCTGTACTGAAGCAAACTGCTGACAGCCAAGGTAAATCAATGACAGAATTGGTGAATGAGGCGCTAAAAGTTTACCTGAAGGCAGAATAAGCTACTGATCGAAGAAAGACATGAGGCGGAGAGCAGAAGGCAAGCTTGAATTGAAAGTATATTATTTAATACAAAAGTTCAGTCCTCTGTTCTCTGCCATGTGGTTCAGAGCACCCTGAATTTATTTATAGAAAATAAATAAACGCCTAAGTTATATTTATACACAAATTTAGCTGTGTCAGTTCATGGGGGTACGTTATGGACATTTGTCCTAACGCACCTAAACCGTCAATCTTAGTGCGTTACTAACGCAATGGCTATAAAGCGGGAGGAATTTAAATGTAGGGGTAATTCCTGGAAACTGTCAAGTGGTATGACTCAATTACAAAGGATAGCGATCGCTCCCTCTCAAATCCAACAACAACAGATAACGCTGACCTCAGAACAACAGCATTATCTTTATCGCGTGTTGCGGTTGCAGCAGGGCGATCGCTTTATTGCAATGGATGGAATCGGTAAATGGTGGTTGGCGCAACTAGCAGGGTCAAAAGCAAAAATTTTACAAACACTCACCGTAGAAACCGAATTACCCATAGCAGTAACTTTGATAATAGCCTTGCCCAAAGGTAATGCATTTGATGAAGTAGTACGCTGTTGTACGGAGTTGGGAGTCAGTTGTATCTTCCCCATAGTCAGCGCTCGCACTTTAGTAAACCCCAGCCCTCAAAAACTAGAACGCTGGCGACGGATAGCTAAGGAAGCGGCGGAACAATCAGAGCGTGCTGTAGTACCCGTAATTTTAGAACCAGTTTCTTTTAGTAGTAGTATGTCATTTGCAAGCAACCAGAAGTATATTTGTGAGGCTCGCGGTCACTACCCACATTTGCTCAGTTGCTTGCAGGATAAAGAAAAATTGCCAAATCACCAAGGACAAAAAACGATGGCGATCGCTCTCGGCCCAGAGGGAGGATGGACAGACAAAGAAATTGAAAGTGCAATTCATGCTGGATTCCAACCCGTTTCCTTGGGAAAACGCATCCTCAGAGCAGTTACAGCCCCGATTGTGGCTTTATCCCTAGTTGCTGCAACTTGTGAAGTATAAAAGATGTATAAAAACGAGATTTAAAATTTAGACATGATAGAACAAGTTGCCAGTGCTTTCCAGCGCCAAGACTATAGCACTGCTGCGAAATTACTCAAACAACTGTTAAAAGAAGCACCAGACAATCCTTGGGTGCAATTTTATGTTGGACGACTGTATGAAGCATCGGGAAAGCCGCAAGAAGCAGAAAAAGTTTATCGGCGATTGCTGCGCGATACAACCAATACCAAGATTGTCATGCAAGCAAGACAAGGATTACAGCGACTGCTAGAAATTGAGCAAGAAGAACGAAAACTGGCGATCGCCAAAGCAACAGCTGACGCAAATAATGTTGAACTTGGTGTTTTGGTTCTAGAACCAGTTAATAATAACCATAAAACTCAATTAGCACAAAAATTTGCCCAAATTATCCAAATAGACCCCTATAGCGCCAGGTTACTCTTACCTAGTCGCGGCTGGCGCTTGTACCGCACTGGTGCTGTCGGAGAACTCAAATTTTATGGTGAATGTTTACAAAATGCAGGTATTCCCTGCTTTTGGGCAAAATTAACAGATATTAAGAAAATTCAAGTTTTTCAAGTCCATTATTTTACAGAAACAACGCAAAAAGCCGCCATTCTTTGTCGCAATCAAGCAAATCAACTCGGTTCTCTCAGCTTTGATTGGACAGAGGTGAAAGGTCGAGTACAAGGACTATTACCAATTTTTGAAGAAGTTGTAGATGTTAATGCTCGCCGTCAATTAGAACGTAAAACCCAAACTCAAGATTACTTTCAATTTTGCGATTTACATCTACCTCAAAGGCGTTGCATTCTGCGATTTTACGATCGCGGTTATGAATTTCAAAAAGGAGCACAAATTTCTCCTCAAGTTAACCAAAATACAATCAGAATTAATTGGAATAATTTACTTAGCTTTTTTGACAAGCAATTATCTTCAATCAAAGTTTGGTCAGACTTTACACTTTTTGCAGAAACAGCCCTAGATCAAACAGAAGTTTTCAATCATCTTGAGTCTCACATTCATCTATTTCGTAGAGAAAAAACCAATTGGGATTCAGCTTTTCATTTGTATAGTGGACTGATTTTTCTCAATTATATTTCTTCACGATCGGAGAAAAAATTGCATTGCTGATTTCATGTATGATGCAGGATTTTGCATTCTGCCAAAACCCCTGACCAGACGCATACGCCACCGGCGTTCCCGCAGAGTAATTTCGCATCTGGTACATTTGCAAGGCCAAAAAATAATAGGCGGATGTCATCATCCACCTACTAACTAACCTCCATACACTTATTTAGCTTTAGGGGTTTTCACCTGACGTGCCATCTCTAGGAAGGAATTCATATTCGCCCCCGGACGCCGACGACCATTTGTACTTGTAGGTACCAAATATTTAGGTGCAAACGTGGTTTCCGTTGGTAATGTCTTAACTGCGGGAGCTTGTTCTTTCGGTTGCACTTTCACCCCCTCAGCAGTTTGCACCATCTCCACCTTGGCAGGCTCAGGAGCAGCCTTTTCTGCAGCTTTGGCTCCATTAGATATTTCTGGAGCGGCTGCAACTGCAGATACAGCGGTGGCTTTAGCAGCTACTGCTTTATCAGCATCGCGCTTGGTAATCTCAGCAACTTTTTCAGCTGCAGCCTTAGCAGCAGCAATTGGCTGTGCAGTCTCCGCCTCTTCCTTCAGTTCTAAATAGTAACCGCCGTTTTTTTTCTTGCCAGGGAGAAGCCCAGTAATGAATTTCATAATCCCAGCGATCAAGTTAGTGATTAAGTTTTTGATAAAACCGAACATTACAATTACTCCTGTCTTTTATACCTGAAAATTGACTACATTCATTAAAAATTAGCGAAATTTATGACATTTCTTCGAGTTATTGTTAGATTACTTCTTTTTGGCACTAAACAATTTGTCTAACATCGCCCCTGCTTTTGCAACTGACAAATGTAAATGTTATTTCTACAGTTAAGAGCAAACGCTATAAACTTCTTATCTCAAGTATTTGGAATTGTTGATACTTATACTCAATTATTAAATTTTTATGGATCTGAGAGCAACATTCTGAAAGTGAGTTTAACAAAACTTAACTTTCGCAGAGAGGAGGTAAAGAAAAGCCAGCGTGCTTTTGCTATCCAACCACTGGGAGGATTTAATTGGGTCGCACTACATTACCGCACTTAGCTCTAGTGCAGCTGCGCCCCGCTTGGGCTTTCCTACAAAAATTGGAATCAGAATACTGCTATGTTGAAGCAGTTAAGTTTCACTTCTGGGTAGAGAGTCGATCGTACCGATGTTGACTCATGCATGGCTGCAGCAGCTGAGACATTGGTACAACCAACCATACCGTTTCACCTTAAGTATAGTACATAGGTCGAGCAGGCAAACAACAAAGGTAAGGAAATCAGGGATAATTTGAATCCGGATTCTAGATCCTGATGTTAGTGAGGCTCGCCAATTTGCGTATACTCCTCACTTCCAAAAATCGCTTCCGGATAGCGGTAATACTTAAATTCCATTAAGTTATAAAATGGGTCCTCTAAAAAGAAGGTGTAATGTTCTAGAGGAGTACCGACAAAGCGCTGCTTGGGTTCTTCTCTAAACAGCAGCTGTCGCTGTTCGGCTCTGGTGAGCAAATACTGCCAGTCACCTTCTGTGGTTAAAATTAATCCAAAATGTCTGGGATAAATACCGCGTTGGGGTGTCAGAGGTTCTTTGGTGACGTGAGCAACCAGTTGATGACCGTAAAGATTGAGAACGAGAGCATGACGGTTTTCTCGACCGGGGATGCAGCCTAAACCATCAACATAGTATGCTTTTGCTTGAGTGATATCAGTAACGGGAAAGGCAAGGTGAAATATAGTTGAATTCATATTAAGCGTTTGATATTAAAAGCTAGTGATTTGCCAAACCAACTTTGCGGGGTTTGTTGTTGGCGCTTTCGCGCGGAAGCGCTAACTACAAACAATGCTTACCCAGCAATTTTGGTTTGGTGGAGTACTAGGAAATAAGTTGAATATTACATAGGTTAGCTTTGTGTAATTTTTTTGATGTCGATGACTCGTAAATTGCAATTTCCTTGGCAGGAAGAAGCGATCGTTATTCACAGCCTTCGTTTACTACATAGTTTTCATTATTGGACAGGAGATTTTCTACTGGATGTTAGTGGTTCACCACAAGAAATCGCACGCGTACTTTTTGAAGCACCTTTTGTCTTAGTCTCTCACGGTACTGAAGCTGACCCAATTTTCAACTACGCTAACCGGAAAGCATTGGAACTGTGGGAACTTTCATGGGAAGATTTTACTCGGTTGCCTTCACGGAAAACTGCTGAAGAAGTTGTGCAAGCGGAGCGTAATAGACTGTTAGTTGAAACGGCAAACAAAGGCTTGAGTAATTTTTCCGGCGTCCGTCTTACCAGTACCGGTCAGCGCTTTTATATTGAAGACGGTATAATCTGGAATTTATTAGATGAAAAGCATCAATACTGTGGTCAAGCCGCTGTTTACTCCCAGTACACATTCATGACATAACGGCCTTAATTTTGCCTGGTTCCAACTGATACTTTCGCTTGCGAGTCATCTTCGATTTGCGATTCTCCTCCACTAGCAGAAACTGGTTCTACAGGCTGAGGCCAAGGAACCATGATGTCTGCACCATTAATGATACCTCCCACTAGTCCTAATTCTGATTCTACCAATTCATCTATCGCTTCGCCTAACATGTTTTCTTGTGTATAGTGCGGTCGTGTCACCAAAACTATGCCATCGCTATAGGGTTGCATTAATAGGGCGTCGTTGGATGCACTTAGAGGATGAGTGTCTATAATCACCGAGTCGAAACGTTCCCGGACATCTTCAATGAGGTGTCGCAATTCACTAGATTCAAGGATAGCAGCAGGTTGACGTACAGGACCGGGACTGGGAACAATGTATAAATTTTCGACATCCGGAACTAAGCGGATACATTCGCTCAAGCTGCCATAGTAACGCAGAGGTTCTAGGTAAGCTTCTGGCTCAACAGTCACTTTTAAAGATGAGCTACAGGAGGGCGATCGCAAATCTGTTTCAATAATCAAGGTACGTTTGCCAGCACGGGCGAAAGCTATACCCAGGTTATAAGCACTTACTGTTTTTCCCTCATCACTGCTGACGCTAGCAATCAATATGACCTTCAAATCTTTGCCACCCAAGCGACGCAGATTGCTACGCAACCTCTCATAATACTCCAAATAGGGAGAATCAGCAGCAACTATCACTGGCAATTCGTCTGGCGACGAATTTTCCACAGACATTAAAGGCAGTTCTGCCAACAAAGTAACATCCCGTTGTTTGAAACTGTTACGGATATCTTCTTTGGTTTTGAAAGTACCTTCCAGCGACCCTAATAAAAATATTACTCCACCACCAACTATTAACCCTAGAAAACCGCCAACACCAAGAGTCATGGGCACGCTTTTGGCAGGTTTGACATCAGCAACGACTATTGGTGGCCTGGCAATACTCAGGCTACTTACGGTTTCTGCTTCTGCGGTTTGAGCATCGGTTAGCTTTGCCTGCATTTTGTCGTAAATGGCTTTTTTGAGTCCTACCTCTTGTTCTAAACGCGATCGCTCTAGTTGTTTATTGGGTATCAAAGCATACTCTTGTCGCAATCGCCTTTCTTCTCGTACCAGCGAAACTAGTTGTTGCTGTAAAGTTTCCTGCTGAGTTTGCAAAGCTACCAGTTGGTTCGCCAGTTGCTGTCTGGCTGGATCTAAGTTACTTTGGGAACGAATACTTGTAACTGTACCAGGAAGAGGAGCTGCTGTACCTCCACCACCTACTACTTCCAGCGCACGTTGCTGTAACAATTGTTCGTAAGCAGATTTCTGGCGCTGCAATTGCACGATCGTCGGGTATTCTGGTCGCGCCCCTTGTTTGGTGAGAACCTCGATTTGACTTTCAACTTGATAAATTTGCGATCGCAAGTTGGCAATAATTGGATCGGCACTCAAAGCTGAAGAAACATAGGCTTGGTTGACATTTAACCCTAACTTTGCTTGTAAACTGCGAATTTGGGCATCTATTCCAGAAAGGGTGAGTTGAATTTGCCGTTGCTGATTTTGACTGTTAGTAATTGCGGTCAGCAAACTGCCATTTTCAGCAGCTAGTAAAGCTGGGCCTTCTGTGCGGTCGTATTTTTCTAGTCTCTGTTCGGCTAATTGTAACTCTCGTTTAGTTTGTGGTAAACGTTCGTCAATTTTTTTTATAATTGCTTTTAACCGCTTGGTATTAATCTCAGCACTCAATTTCACCATTGCTTCCATCAATGCTTGCACTATTTCTTGAGCGCGTTTTTGATTAGAATCTTTATACTTAAGTTCAATTAGTGAAGATCCTCCTGATTCTTCTCCTGGCTTGGGTGGTTCAGGTAAGCTAATAGCGACATTCTCACCTATTTGTTTTGGTTTGACATTTACTTTTGCTGCTACAGTTTCAATAATCTGGTCTGATAGCAAAACTTCTTGGGAAAGTACCTGTCCTTGTTGCTGAATTTCTGTACCAGTTACAGAGAAAAAAACGGGTGGACTTGTGTAAGTTAGTGCAGCATTTGCTATGTAGCTGGCGGGTGGTTCTGGTTGGATAGCCACTACCGTTGAACCTGCTACAACGAAAGTGAAACTGGCTAATCCAATCCACTTATACTTTTCCAAAGCAATTAAATAGCGCTTCACAATCGGCGGGGTCATGATTATTAATACTTGCAGACTGGTTGTTTCATAATTGTTGGTTGTTATTTGTTGGTAGTTGGTCGGTAGTTCAAACGACCAACAACAAATCTGGTTTTTGTACCTAATAAGTCGGTACTTGATTTGAGATTGCGATTTTGCTGCTTTTGGCACACATGCAGAGGAAACTACTTCCCACTACTGCTACCGAAACTGCTAAAGAAGTTTAAAAAGCTCTGAACATTAAAGAAAGGTTGAGTAATCGTAGATAGCAAATTAGTAATTCTACCGATCAGGTTCCGACCAATTACGATCACATCATTATCTTGAAGTGGCACATTCTGAGTGACATCACCAGTTAAGGCTTTTTTTCCATCCAATCTCTGAGTAATTGCCTTACCTCGTTCTGGATCGAAGCGAATCAGAGCAATTTCCCGCACATTAGTAAAGTTAGGATTTACTCCCGTCAAAGCATCAACAAAATTACTACCATTGGGCAATGTTTGCGTGACTAGCCCTCCAGCAGCATAGTTTAACACCCGGACGCGAATCTGTGGTTGAGCCAAGGACGAACGAGCGATGAGATTGCGGTCATAATTATCATCATTAGCAAGTTCGCGACGCGTTACAATAATCGCATCTCCGTCTTGTAAACGGACATTAGGCATTGTATCGCCATTGAGCAAAGGGGTATACAGGTCAATATTTTGCGTAACTACAGAACCATCTATTAACTTCCGCCGCAATTGCACTTGTCGCAAATCTGCCATCATTGTAGAACCGCCTGCTAGCAGCAAGACATCGGTAATACGGGGCGTTTGCGAACCAATGGGATAAATTCCCGGTCGCGGGACTTCACCACTAATGGTGACTTGTACTGGTCGCGGCGATACCAGAGATATGGCTACACTTGGCTCAACCATAACCCGATTGAGCAACAACCGGATTTTTTCTTGAGCTTCTTCCAAAGTTAAGCCTTTTAGAGATACTATTCCAACTTGCGGTAATGCAATGTTACCTTCAGGACCAATTGGGATGGAAAAATTCAGATCCGGACGCTGCGATAACAACGATAAAGTTACACTCGGATCGACCACATAACGATTCAGCAGCGAACTGATTTTAGCTTGTGCCTCTTCTAGAGTCCGATTTTGTAGCGATAACGTTCCCAGTAGCGGAACAATTATATTTCCTTCTGGGTTAATTGTGGCTTGAAAATTTAAATCTGGAAAACGCTGCACTATCACGCTGATTGCATCTCCTGGCCCCAAGCGATAGGAACCAGGGGGACGTTGAACTTGGATATTAATTAGGTCCCCTGGTCCTAAAATGTAGCGGTCTAGTTGAGGCAATATTTTATTGTTATTAACACCCAAAGAATTAACCTCCGCACTCTCTGGGAGATGAGAAGGTTGCGCAGGTGCTTGTTGTATTGGCGATCGCTGAGCGACAACAGGTTGAGCAGCTGTTGCCAAAAAAACACCGACCTGAAGACTTAAACAAGACAGTGCTTTGAATGCATGCATATAAAAATAAGGTTAGAAATTATTCAAGCCGTAAAGCCTTGCGGGGGCTGTAAGAGTTTGAGGCACTATTCTCACGTATAATCAACTAAAAGGTATGTATAAAATATTTATTATTTCTAACTTAGAAAACGCTTGCCGTCAATACAGTTTGTACTGTTTCACCAAGAGACCCGATCTCAGGCCAAATTGTTTCGATTTGTCCTAAAGGTTCCATCGGTACAAGGATGCTAACAGCAACCCAAGCAGCACGCTGATTGTGCCATTGAGCGATTTGGTCTGCCAATAACCACTGCAAAGGCGATGGATTTCCACCATTTCGCCAAGCGTACCATTGTAAAACAGCAAAGGTTTGCTCTCTGGTTGCAGCCCGAAAGAACATAGCTTTTACGGTAGTTTCAGCTGTTAATTCCTTTAGTTGCGATCGCTTGACAGTAAATTCAACCAAGCGATTTTGAGCAATATCCCACCGTCCCCAACGCGCCCTTCCCCAGCCGTTAATTTCTGTCCATTCAACTTGAGGCTGCTTTCTTGGACCACTCTGCGGTAACAACAGCAACACTGCTTCTGTCTGAGCATCTTGTTTTTTAAGTAACTGCAATGACCATTTTTGTTCACCAATTTGTTGTTCTGCTTGTACAGTAGTTTGCCAGCCAGGAAGAGTTAATCCTGTTTGGCGTATCTGTTTTAACTGTTTGAGATTTGCGATCGCCAGTGGTTCCTGCCATTGCCAGCGTCCTTTTAGATATCCAGGAACTGCTCCTATTGCTAACAATAACAGTAGCAAAAGCAATGCTACTGCCTGAGAGAAGTAGCGTTCCTTGAATAATTTGGAATAATTCATCGGTGAAACACGCGGAATATAGCAAAAATTTTACACCTAATACTGCCGCAATGAGTTCAGTAATATTATTGATAATTTTATTTACTTAAGGATTGGAGTGCAGGCGTTCGCAACTTCCAACGGATCTAGTAACAAATGCTTTAACATTACTAGCAAAGGCTTCAACGTTAGTAACTATGGCTTCAATGTTGGTGACAATTGGTTAACGGTATTGAGAGATGGAGATATCGGGAGAGTAGGCAAATAACCACCAACCACTAAGTACAACATTTCCTAAGTTCATAGCGAAATGTTTGCACAAAGACTCTGCACCCCTCTGCGTTTCAAATCGCTACTTTTTTATGCAAATCTATACTAACTATTAATAATCAAAGTCTGAAATCGCCCATCTTCCCGAATGCTATCAAAATCAGAGTCAGTTTTTGCCCATTCTCGACATTCGTCAGGATTGAGGTTTATGGCTTGCCGTAAATTTTCAATTGCTAATTTAACGTTACCTTGCAAAGCATAGCAGCGAGCTTTGTTGTACCAAGCTTCGTGTTTGTCGGGTTTGAATTCAATCGCTTTATCGTAGGATGCGATCGCATCTTCAAATCTTCCCAATTTATCTAGGGCATAGCCTTTAGCAAAGTATATTGAAGAGGCATCAGATGTGAAAGTAAGAGCTTTGTTAAAGCAACGTAACGCTTGTTGCTCACGTTTCAAGTCTATTAGTTTCCACCCAAAACTCAGCAGTGAAAGCTGAATTTCCTGGTGTTTATCTGCCATCTGCAAAATTAAGTTGGTGAAGCGCAAGATATATTCCCCAACTTCCACCTGCTTACCCTTCGCCTCAATTTGTCCATCGCGGGGTGTAAGGATGCGTTCAGCGTGAATTAAAAAGTTGATAGCTTTGCGAATTTGCCAACGATACCACAACTGCTGCCAGAAATTTTTACCTGCCAACATCCGTGCAGTAGGTTCCACTGTGAAGCGAGAGAGTGGGATATCGAATTGTCGCAGTAAGTCCACAGCATCATAAATGTAGCGGCTAATTGGGTATCTTTTCCCAGCCTCTTCATAACGCTTTTTCCAAGTCTTCCCTAGACTTTCCTTGTAAGTGTTTGGGTTTAAAGGCAAGTTATCGTTTTTTAGTCGTCGGAGATTTTCTACCACATTTCTAAAAGTGGCATCGTTGCGCCTCGCTAGTTCGGGATACTGCTGCGGGTTTGCCTGAATTTTGGCTTCGGTCACGCTTGCTGCTAACGCCCCAATAATCGCATCATCTTCTGGTTCAGGCAACTCATAAATTGTAAATTGCTGCCACAGCTTGGGGTATTTTTCCCATTGTAGTTTATCCCAAGGGCTGGCTTCTCCCACAAATTCCGACTGTTTTTCATTCCGCGCCGTAGCAATTACCCGCACTTCCCCCCTGCCACAGAATTGTTCGTATTTTTTTAATGCTTCCAGCAACCTTTCTTGCAACGGCACTTTAAACTTTTCTACCGGGCTTTTCTCTGCTTCTGGGGATATTTCCTCACGGCTGCGGTACATTTTCTGATTGAGATCATCCAAGAAAAACAACAATTTGCGGTCTGTGCCAATTTCTGTTGGCATCCGCGCCGGGGTATCCAGCCATTCATTCGGCTTGAGGTAAAGCACCGTCCATCCTAGTTGGTTGAGATAACTTGCCAGTTCCGTTGCTTCCCGTGTTTTTCCCAGTCCGGTGCGTCCTAAAATTAACACCCAACGATGTTCTTCTAGCTGTTGTTGTAGTTCTCGGCGGATATTGCGATTTGCTACCCGTTGTTGATAGGCGATGTTGCGGTCTGCCAAAGGATCGTTATCTTCTCCACCGAGAATGCGTTTTTTCAAGTCTTGAGTTTGGGGTTTAATCACCTCAAACGGAAAAATTGGCGGGGGAATGCGCCGTTGGCGGTGTGCCGTCTTTAACCACCAGAAAAAAGCAATAGCAGCAAGTAAAATCGCAGGCAAACCACCTGAAATTAAGTTATCAATAAAATCTTTGTGGTCTGTGTAGAATTTCTGGATTCCCCGAAGAATATCAAACACGGGATTTATTGCGATTCAGCAGATGACTGGGACTATTTGAGATTTTAATTGATGCAACTGCGATAAGCTAACCAACATCGAATTTGCATATAGCATCTAAATCTTGTGGGGTGGGCATCTTGCCCGCCTCTAACTTTAAAAGTAAATAACCTTACCACTGAAAAATCTGCTTACTAATGCGATGTACAAAGCAAAATTTTGATTGCATTTTGGCATGGTGCGTTAGCGCAGTGTAACGCACCCCACCACAAACAATCAATCTGCTATCAACTCAACGGCGTCTCGTCCATCCACATCTTGTAAGTAGACCTTGACAATCTCTTCTTTTGCAGTGGGTAACTGCTTACCGATAAAATCTGGATGAATTGGAACCTCGCGATGACCCCTGTCTACCAATACAGCTAAACGAATTGCTTCTGGTCTACCATACTCATTTACAGCATTTAAAGCAGCACGAACTGTACGTCCTTTAAAGATCACATCATCTACAAGCACAACGGTTTTACCCGTCAAATCAAGAGGGATATCAGTTTTTGCAGGAGTCCGCAAGCCTATTTGGTCGAGGTCGTCTCGATAGAATGTAATATCCAATGCTCCTACTGACACAGACACACCTTCTAGTACCTCTATTTGACGCGCTAAGGATTGTGCCAGTGGAACTCCTCTAGTATAAATACCGAGTAATACTAACTGAGACAAATCTCGCGTCTTTTCCACAATTTGAGAGGCCAGACGAGTTACAGTTCGACGGAGTTCTTCAGACGAGAGAATCTCAACAACTTTTGCTTTGCTAGAAATGGTAGAAATGGTAGAAATAGTCATATACCGTCATCCCCCTGAGTTAGTTTTTACGGGAAAACCAGGCAATGGAGAATCGGTAATAGGTGATTGGTAATGGGGAAAACTATTACCCACTATCCATTACTGACATCTTGCACCATTCTCTATAGGAGCCAGAAGCTCTAGTTCTCGCCTGCCAGGTTGAACCTGGTAACGAGGGTCGAGGGTGGTAGGCTGTTGTAATTGGTGCAAGATATGAGATTACCTATCATCAATTAACAATTCCCTACTTCCATAATTACGTTTTTAAAGCAATTAGCAAGAGAGTTGCTACCCCTAACCACAGTAAAAAACAATATCGAGTAAGTTGCCAAGCTTGATGAATGCAGATTGGGGTAATCGGATGAGTAGCATCTCCCAGCAATGGTTTGTGTTTAGCTACACCACGATACCAATTAGTAC
>JANZYY010000913.1 GCA_026419705.1 Fischerella sp. | reverse complement strand
GTACATATAATACAAGAATGTAAATTACTTAATCTAATGATTAAAGCCTCTACTCCAGAAGATGTGTCAACTATTTTTAATATTTTGGATTCAGTTCATGGCATCGGTCCCACGATAGCCTCAAAACTTGTAATGTATACTCTTAGAGAAATTGGGGTTGGACAAATTCCGTATAAAAATCTTTACCCAGCGGTTATTCCGATTATAAAGGAATATCATAATAGTGAATTAGGAAAAGAATTGAAACAGAAATATGGAGCCAATGCGATAACTATAATTTTTGAATCACTAAAAAAATTAGGAGATCCTTTTGCAATCGATGCTTTATATTATATTCACCGTGAAGAACCGTCGCTAAAAAAATTGTTATAAAGTGAACATTTACGCCCTAAATATGTTGAACGCGTGACCAAAAAATAATCTACCACCAAGACACTAAGACACCAAGAAAAAATCTGTAATCATTTATCCTTAGTACCTTGGTGACTTAGTGGTTAATTTAATGGATATTTTCAGAATCTGCTTTGTTCTAGGAGTAATTTTAGAACGTTCATCGATTCGGTATCCTACCACCCAAAGAA
>JANZYY010000912.1 GCA_026419705.1 Fischerella sp. | reverse complement strand
GACTTAGAAGGAACAGCCAAGAAAATCTTGGATTTTATCGACCACTGTGATACCAATCCCGAACACTGGCAAGAAATATCCGAGCGGATGATTCAGCGAGTTCATAATAGGTATAATTGGCAACTGCATACCAAACAGTTGTTATTGCTCTCTAAAATTTATAGATTCTGGGACTTTGTCACCCAAGAAAACCAAAAACCTCTACTTCGCTACGTGGAAAATTTATACCATCTGGTTTTTAAACCCCGAGCGGAAAAAATTCTGGAACAGCATATGCAGAGGTAAATGTTGTTTGTTGTTTGTTGGTGGTTGGTTGGAACAAACAACAAACAACAATCAACCACCAACAATTCTTTTTTAGTTCTGCCCTCAATCTCTCCCAAGCAACAGCAGTGACGATGGATACAATAGGAAGTTCTCAACATTTAACTTATACAGAATGGACCCTGAGGGAAACCCAATTTGACCCCGACCGGTTTCGCTCTCGAGAAACAGTTTTTACAATCGGCAATGGTTATCTGGGAACACGGGGTAGCTTTGAGGAAGGCTTTTCTCGTGCATTACCAGCGACCTTTATCCACGGTGTTTACGA
>JANZYY010000911.1 GCA_026419705.1 Fischerella sp. | reverse complement strand
CGTCGGCAGCGTCAGATGTGTATAAGAGACCGCTTGTAGAGTGTCGCTAAAATTGCTGCTAACGTATTGCAGCTTGCCGAAGGTGGCGATTTCCACCACAAACCTTAATCGAAGCACCAATGTTTATATTCCCACAAAACTGTCCTACGAAGAACTGAACCGCCACTTTTGGCAAGGTGCTGTTACCACCAGTGGTTTAGTCGTCCGTGAGCTTGATAATTTACTTTAGTGTTTTATTAATTTTTTTTGCTTGTTTCTTAAAGTTTCTAAGGTGTCCGAAACCGTATAGAATTAGAATTTTTTTGTCCGAACCGGCATTAATAGTTTCGAGTAAATACTCATTTCGATATTCAATAAAAACCCGGTTGTATTCTTTTCGTGTATAAAATGTTCCTTTGTTAAATTTTTCATCAAATGGAGTATTTAAGTCAATGCTGTCAAGCATTATTTTTCCATTTAACAATTCCCATTGTTCTATTAATTGCAAGTAATTTACATCCGCTCTTTTGTCTGTGCTGTCAATACCTAATTCAAAATAGGAAGGTTGTTGTATGTATTTGTCAAAAACACTACTGCTCGCATTCTCCTTATACG
>JANZYY010000910.1 GCA_026419705.1 Fischerella sp. | reverse complement strand
CTTCAAACACTAGTTTAGCTTCTGGGTGGACATCACAAATACGAAAACTGCCTTTAACTTTATCAGCATCGCGCATTCCTGCCACCAGAGAAGTCAGGCCAGAACTGTCAATAAAATTAACTTGACCTAAATTCACAACCACATGACGGCTGAGTTTAGAAATGGACTCCTGCAATTTCAAGCGAAATTGCCATGCTGTAGTGATATCCAGGCGACCTGCTGGTGTCAAGACGATCACGGTATTACCGTCCTGAGTTGTATAAGTTTTTTGGTCTATCTCGATCACTGAGCCTCCCCTTGACATTCTCAAATTGACTATCAGTTAGTAGTTAGTAGTTAGTAGTTAGTAGTTAGTTCCCACTATCCACTATCTACTAACCACTAACATCCCCATGACCACTTATCCCTCTTAGTTGAAAGGAGATGAAAAGAATGGCATTGGTTAATTTTTTGACTCACTTGCAATTGGTTGATTGATTCTGTCGCTTAAGATAAACAAGCTACAGTCACAACTGTCACCTTGATTGCTTAGTGCTTTCCTTTAGTAGTTTAACTCACACTCCTTACGTATGGCTTGGTGTCCAGTTTAGCCAGTCCTGGGG
>JANZYY010000909.1 GCA_026419705.1 Fischerella sp. | reverse complement strand
GGATTGTATTTTAAAACAGCTACTCTTCTTAAATATTGAATTAAGTCTTTAGTAAATTGATTTAGATTATAACCATTCTCATTGATAGAATTTAAATAATCTAAAGATTTTTCTAATTCTAAATTTAATAAAAAAGAAACAAATTTACTTATTTTATCAAAACCAACTTTACCTAAAACGTTTTCTACATCTTCTAAATTAATTTCTTTTCCTTTAAAAATATAAATTTGATCTAATAAAGATTCAGCGTCCCGAAAACTTCCTTCTGCTGAACTTGCTATTAATTCTAAAGCATCTTTACTAATTTTTATTTTTTCATTTTCTATAATTTTTAAAAGTTTTTTAATAATATCTTTTAAACTAACCTTTTTAAAATAAAATTGTTGTGTTCTTGATCTGATAGTAACGGGAATTTTTTCAATTTCTGTCGTAGCTAAAATAAAAACAACATTTTCTGGTGGTTCTTCTAAAGTTTTTAATAAAGCATTAAATCCTTCTTTTGTTATCATATGTGCTTCATCAATAATATAAATTTTATTTTTACTCATTAAAGGAGGTATTTTAATATTTTCTTTTAAACTTCTAATTCTGTCTCTTATACACATCT
>JANZYY010000908.1 GCA_026419705.1 Fischerella sp. | reverse complement strand
TAATTGGTCCATCGTTGCAAACCCGTAGGCAATTCGCCTTAGTACGAAAGATACAACTTGGGCGCTCCTCCGTTACTCGCTCCAGTTGTAACTCTTTCAGACGCTTCTTAAGATACTCCCAGGATTCTATCCCAGCTTCTAAAGAACAGCACTTGGGTACGGTTGGCTCGGCACAGAGGAAAACATGTCTTTGAATGTGCCTCATCCCCAGGCTTTCTACGCAAGCAGTTAAGGCATCTGGGGTTGCCGCCTCACAAGATGAGGGCACTTCAGAAATAGCAGGAGCCGCTGTTTGCTCTGTCATAGCTGTTTTTTACAAAAATCAATATAAGTATTATTACTCAGACGGTAAGGGAGCGGTTAAAGTTCGGTAAACCGTACAAAAAAATAAGTTGCACTTGCGCAGACGACTTGGGAAAATTAGCACTCAGGAGTTGAGAGTGCTAAGGATGGCCCAGACAGGAATAAAACTGTCGCTCCAGGAAGAAAAACAGCGGTAGATGCCGCGCCCATTTAATTAAATTTAACCTGTAGGAGGGAGAATTATTAATATGGCAGCAATATCTCTAAGTGTTTCCACAGTCAAGCCACTAGGCGAGCGCGTATTCGTAAAAGT
>JANZYY010000907.1 GCA_026419705.1 Fischerella sp. | reverse complement strand
CCTTTAAGCTTAATAACACAGTTGTATATGCCCCTAGCGTCATAAATGCCACATGGCCAAAGTTTATTAAGCCTGTAAAACCCCACTGCAAATTCAGTCCCAAACTGAATAAAGCAAAAATTGACGTAGAAATTGCTAAGAAAATGAGATAGTCAACCATATTTAGTCAAGAGTCAAGAGTCAAGAGTTAGTGGTTGGTTGTTAGTGGTTGGTTGTTAACTGTGCCCAATCAATGCCCAATCAATGCTCCATTCCCAATTCCCTACCTCCCCATCTTTCGCACTCTCTCATTAACCACAGCCTACTTTATGGGAAGACTAAATTGTAGATTGTACTAGGCAGATGTATTATGAACTTGCTGCGAATCAGAATCCATCATTTAATTGAGCTGTTAAGTGATGAGGAGTTGGAAAGTGTTTGGAATATAGTTTATGCCCTACATTGTGATTTTTACATGCTCAAAAGCATACAAGAAGTCAAGCGATCGCAGCAACCTTGGGACACCTTAACCCATGAAGAAGCTATTCAATTGTTGACTTTTTCATAAGGGTTAGGGGTTAGTAGTTAGTAGTTAGTGGTTAGTGGTTAGTGGTTGTTAACTATGCCCAATGTCCCATTCCCAATTCC
>JANZYY010000906.1 GCA_026419705.1 Fischerella sp. | reverse complement strand
ATCAAGGGATGTTGCCATTTCGGCAGTATTTTAGATTAAACCAATATTAAAATGTGATTTTTTATACTGTTTTTGCAAATTATAAAAGAGTTGTAAACAGCTTGTTAAATTAAGTGAAGCCAGTTGAAGAGAAGTTGATGATTTGTATCAAAACTGTCAATTTAATCAAACTAGGACTTACGCAAGAACTCTTCCAAACTCTTATTCCTTTGTGTCCTACGCTGCGGTCAGCCTATGAGCGCGTCTATGCGTCCTTTGTGGTTAGTTCTTCATGATTTTGCGTAAGTCCTAACCTTATCTCCGAAACCCTAACTAATATTTCCTCTCTTGCGGTTGGAACATAGTAATCGTAACTGGGTGATACTGAATGTCAACTCCTGCTGGTGAATAATAAGCCATTGTGTGTTTGAGGAATTTCTCATCGTCTCGTTGGGGATAATCCTCGCGGAAGTGAGCGCCGCGACTTTCTTGCCGATTGAGGGCTGAGGATAGAATTATCTGTCCTACTACCATCAAACTTCGCAATTCCAAAGCTTCAATTATTTCTGTATTCCAACAACTACCCTTATCATCTAAATATATATGCGTATATTGTTGTTGTAATTCTTGCAACTTTTGCAACCCTTCACTCATTAATACTTCTGTAC
>JANZYY010000905.1 GCA_026419705.1 Fischerella sp. | reverse complement strand
AATGGCGGAACTATCAGTGCCAGCACCTTTGGAAAGGGAAATGCTGGTAGTGTAAGTATTAATGCTACTGGTAATATTTCCGCAGACGGTGAGGATAACAGTGGGGTCAACAGCGGAATCTTTACAACAGTGGAACGACAAGCTGAGGGAGATGCTGGTGGTGTAACAGTAAGCACCAACGACCTTTCTCTGACCAATGGTGCTCAAATCAATGCCAGCACCTTTGGCAAGGGAAATGCTGGCAGTGTCATTATTAATGCTAAAGGTGATATCTCCGCAGACGGTGAGGATAACAGTGGAGGCAATAGCGGAATCTTTGCAACAGTGGAAGAAGAAGCTGAGGGAGATGCTGGTGGTGTAACAGTAAGCACCAATGACCTTTCTCTGACCAATGGTGCTCAAATCAATGCCAACACCCTTGGAAAAGGAAATGCTGGCAGTGTGGTCGTTAATGCCACTGGTACTATCTTTGTATCTGGTGAAGGTAAGGATGGATTCAACAGTGGAATCTCTAGCAATGTTGAAACATCAGATATAGGTAATGCTGGTGGTATCGAAATAAACACTAATAATCTTTCTCTTACCAATGGCGGAACTATCAGTGCCAGCACCTTTGGAAAGGGAAACGCTGGTAGTGTAAGTATTAATGCTACTGGTAATAT
>JANZYY010000904.1 GCA_026419705.1 Fischerella sp. | reverse complement strand
CCTATAAAGATACTGGTGTATGGGGTGCGACTTACTACTTCACAATTGGGTTACCAGAGAATGCCGGAGAAGGGCTACAAAAACTCACAATTAATCAGCATGAAGGAGTAGACTATATTCGGTTTGACCTAGAAGATACAGTTGCTTTTGAAGGGACGCATAAAGATAAAGGACAAAAGCTGAAATTAAAAGATGTGAGCAGCGAGCGCAAAACTAGAACACTATCGCTGACTTTTGATCCGCCAATATTACCAGGTAGAACGATTACAGTTGCTCTCAAACCCAAGCAGAATCCAATAGTTGGTGGTGTTTATCTGTTTGGAGTCCGAGCTTTTCCAGTCGGTGAAAAAGCTCACGGACAATTTCTTGGTTATGGACGGTTGCAATTTTACAGCCCTAGTATAGACTCGTTTTTCTGGCCTTAATTTGTCATAACTATCGCTATATTCAATCTTTAGCGAACTCTAAAAAATCAATAATCCAACTCTTGCCTCCAACACGACTTGTTCCCCCTTTCCTTGTCCTCTTTGTCTTCCAAGTCTTGCGAGCGGTTGGATATTTTTTTATTTGGAATTAGCGGATTGGCACAAACCTAGCCTGTTGTACAAATTTTTGTCCCTTATACCGTTTCTGCAAAAAATGACTACAAATGTTCTTGGTTGGTAGTGAGTACTTAAGTACTCACTATGAAC
>JANZYY010000008.1:20451-27140 GCA_026419705.1 Fischerella sp. | reverse complement strand
CGCCTCTACTCAGTGTTGCAGGCTTTGGAACTGAGAGACTTTTTCAGTTCCATCACCATTTCTACTCAAGCAGGTGCAGCCAAACCCGATCCCCAAATTTTTACTATTGCCCTAGAAAAACATAACTGCGAACCGGCAGCAGCGTGGCACATTGGAGACAGTATTGCAGAAGATTATCAAGCCGCAAAGGCAGCTGGATTGAGAGGTATTTGGATTAATCGTGGTAGTGAGTAGTTAGTAGTTAATGGTTAGTAGTCTGTAAATGACAACTACTAACTACTATCTACTATCCACTAACCATTAATTGCCTGGCCTCATCTTCTAGTAAGCGGATGAGGTTTTGGTCTCCTTTTTCTTTGGCTACTTGCAGCCGGTGTTCTAGATTATGGCGAATATGCACAAGATGAGTATTGGCTAAATCTTGACTAGATGGTTCGCGTCTACCATGAGTAGCCGCAGTTGCATTAGCACTGTGTTGTTTCCGCTGTCTCATCACTTCCACATCCAGTGGATCGCCAATACAATAGGGAACTCCGCGGTACTTCAACTCAGCTACTGGTTGAGGTACAGGAATGTGTCTGGGATAATAACGTTGCCAACTCGCACCACGGTACTTGCCAGCTATTTTTCCTGGGATCATTTCCACGGCAAGAGGATTGTGTTCGTAATCAACACCACGATAGGTAAGTTTCATTTGCTTCGCCTCGCTTTTAATTTTTTGTAGGTTGGAATTAAATGAGGCGCGTTCCTTCAGGATGTCTCCTTACTTCCGTCTCCTCAGCTGATTGGCATGCTCAACAGAGTATCCACGCTTTACTGCGTTATGCTGAGCATGACAACTGACGCCTGTGAATGCAATCTGACATCACATGCCAAGGAGATGAACGATTTTTATTCTGTATCTACTGTAACAATTTTCTGAGTTTGTCAAGAAAAAAGCATAAAAAATTAATCATAACCATTGTGACTGTGGATTCACAAGCCTTCCAGTTTAGAAGGGTGAAATGGCGATCGCTGACATGTTGAGATCTACTGAAGCTAAGCTTTCATCAACGGTAGTGTCACGGTAAAGGTCGTACCAACTCCCACTTCACTATTAACTGCAATCTCTCCTCCATGTGCCTCTAGACACTTTTTAACAATCGCTAAACCCAAACCAGTACCAGGAATTGTACCGACATTGCTAGCACGATGGAATGGCTCAAACAGTTGCTTTTGGTCTTCTTGGGGAATACCTATACCTTGATCTTGAATCCGGAAAACTACGGTGTTATCATCTTTCAATCTCAGTTCAAAATAGACATTGCTGTTTGGGTGTGAGTATTTAATCGCATTGCTGAGTAAATTTCCTAAAATATGCCGCAATAAATTTTCATCACACAATGCTTTACTTAGTTGCTCACAAGTTGTGAATACGAGTCTAATATGCTTTTCGGCTGCAACTAGTTGAGCTTCCTCTAGTAGTTGGCTACAGAAATCTTTTAAATCTACTAAAGTAAAATCACGTTGAAGTTTACCTGAATCAACTTTACCCAACAAAGAAACTTCATCCAATAACTGCGACATATTTTTGACAGCTGAACGAATTAATTGGTAATGAGTCAGCTTTTTCTCTTTGGGTAATTTGTCATCATTGTTTTGGAGTAAACCTGCTGCTAGCAGGATAGTATTCAAAGGATTGCGGATGTCGTGGGAGAACATCGAGACAAATTCTGATTTGAATTGGTTGAGTTTTTGAGCTTTGACTAACTCCGCCGTTCTTTCTTCAACCCGAATTTCTAACGCCTGATTGACTGCGCGTAATGCTTCTAAAGCTTGCTTGCGCTCGATCGCATATCTCAAAGAGCGAACCAACACTTCTACGTTCCCCTGTCGCTTGACAAGATAATCTTGCGCACCCCGCCGCACTGCTGCGAGGGCAAGTTCATCATCATTAGTATTAGTTAATACAACAATCGGCACGCTTGGAGCTTGATCCATCAGCGGCGTTAAGGAGGCTAATCCTTGACTGTCTGGTAGTGTCAAATCTAACAAAATGACATCAAAGCTACATTCTGTTGAGGTACAATTACTGAGTAAAGCCAAGGCATCTCTTAATCGCTTGACATGAACCAGCGTAAATTCACTCTTGTGAGCTTGTTTAAGAAACTCTTGTAACAATCTAGCTTCTGCCAGATTGTCCTCAATCAATAAAATTTTGATTGAGCTTGCAATCATAGTCTGCTTTGGGAATAAGGATTGGGGATTAGGGACTGGGGATTAGGGGCAATGGGGATTGGCATAGGGCATTGGGAATTGAGAGGAGACAGGGGAGAAGTGGAGGAAAATTGCTTCCTTGTTTTCCCTTTTCTCCCTTTCTTCTCTTATCCCTTTCGGATTCCCGATCTCCCCTTTATTCCACTGGTAAAGTAACGGTAGACAGCCAAAAATCTTCTATTCCTTTGACAATTTGGAATAGCTGGCTGAGATTGCGGGATTTAGTGATGTAACAATTCACGTGCAAGTCGTAGCTATGAAAAATGTCTTCGTCATTGTGTGAGGTTGTTAGCACCACTACGGGAATACGTTTCAGCTTGGGGTCGGTTTTAATTTCCGCCAGCACTTCTCTACCGTCTTTTTTGGGCAGGTTTAAATCTAGGAGGATCAAGTCAGGACGCGGTGCGCCAGCGTACTTACCCTCTTGGCGCAAATAAGCCATAGCGTCCACACCATCTCTAACGGTGACGATTTGGTGTGGTATTGCACTATTTTTCAAGGCTTCTTGGATGAGACGGATATCGGCTTTATTATCTTCGACCAAGAAGATTGTTTTGTGCTTTTCGTCCGTTTCTACGCTCACGATCGCGTCCTCCCACAGGAATTGTAAAGTAGAATGTTGCACCCTCCCCTAGTTGTGATTCTACCCAGATGCGCCCCCGGTGACACTCGATAATCTTTTTACAGATAGCCAAACCCATACCGCTACCTGGGTATTCATCGCGCGTGTGCAGGCGTTGAAAGATTACGAAAATGCGATCGCTAAACCGCGGATCGATGCCAATACCGTTATCCCGGACCGAGAAGAGCCACTCATCCTCTAAGCGAGAAGCACCTATATGAATTTCTGGTGTTTTGTCGCTACGGAACTTGATCGCATTGCCAATCAAGTTCTGGAACAATTGCATTAACTGGGTACCATCAGCCATCACAGTTGGTAACCGATCGTAGGTAATGACAGCGCCGGTTTCACTAATGCGTTTTCGCAAATTGGCAAGGGCGCGTTCTAAAGCTTTTTCTACCTCCGTCAGTTCAAACTCAATCGCCTGCACATCCACCTTAGAGTATGCCAGCACATCATCAATCAGGGTTTGCATCAAGCTCACTCCCTCAACGGCGTAGTTGATAAATTCCTTAGCGTCTTCGTCGAGTGCATCTTGATAGCGCATTTCCAACAGTTGCACGTAGTTTGCTACTTGATTGAGCGGTTCTTGCAAGTCATGAGAGGCGACGTAGGCAAACTTCTTCAATTCCGCGTTAGATAGTTCTAAGTCGTGTGCTAATTGTGCTAGTTCATCAGCTTGACGCAGCACTATATTAACCATTGCTTTCCGCAATTCCAGTGCTGCTTTAATTTCTGCATATTGCCAAGGTAAAGAGGTTAATCTAACTGTTTCTTTCCATAACTCAAACGATTTACGCGGACACAGGCGCATGTTGCCATCAGACTGATTCACCTCAAACGCCTGATTGGGATCGCCACCCCAATTGACAGTTTGAATCACTTCTGGTCGGAACCACAACACATAATTGCGTTTGGAAATCGGAATAGCTAGCAAACCACTGGCAACGTTTTTAAAGTGTTGCGCATCTGGATAAAGGCGTGGCAGAGAATCTGTGTAAAAGACTTCTTCATCAACGTTGGTCTTGAGCCATTGGATTAAAAAATTCAGATCTTCTTCTTTGGGAGTTTCACCAATCAAGGTGTAATTACCACCAAAACAAATTGCTGCACCTTGAGCATTGGTTAAATCGAGGAGATTTGGTTGATGTTTAACCAAACCATCAATAAAGTTTTCTTCCTGAGACATATATTCAATCAATGCTGATTGAATATATGTCAGCCGCATGCGATAGTCATAGTCTTCTGTTTCTTCTCTAGTTGAAAGTTCCGAAAATATCACTCGCCCTAAAAATTCGCAAGCTTTACGCAACTCGTAAGAAACATATTTTGGTGTTTGGTGATGGCAAGCAATTAATCCCCAAAGTTTTCCTTCTTTGATCAAAGAAATAGTTAAAGAAGCACCAACGCCCATGTTGTGTAGATATTCTATATGACACTGGTAGGCGTTTCTGAGAATCGAATTGGTTAAATCTAAGCGGCGCTGGCTGACTGGATTAATCGCAGGCAATATTTCTACAGGCTGGGCATGAGTATCTGGAATTATCCTGATCCAATTAGAAGCAAATAATTTTCTTGCTGGCCTGGGAATATCTGACTCTGGGTAATGCAAACCCAGATAGGATTCCATGCTTTCTAGTTTTTCTTCAGCAATTACAGAGCCATGTCCATCATCATCGAATTTATACAGCATCACTCTGTCAAACCCAGTGACTTTTCGCACTTCTTGTACAAGAATTTGACAGAAATCGCGGAGATTTGCCGTTTCTTCTAATTTATTGATGGAGGCTTTAGCTAAATGATAAAAACTTAAAAAGGGAATATTTTCTTGGGAAATAGCAGGTTCCAATTCCAAAATCAAAAATCCATCGCTATTGCGGTGAAATACGCCATCAAATACTACATATTCGTCTCCCTTCACTCTTGCCCATATTTTAGTGGGATTGATAAAATCCAAGCTTTCTTGTAGAAGTCCTGTTTCAATTCTCTCGATTTGGAATGGATCGAGTAAATCTTCCAGTTTTTTTTGCAGCATCTGTTCAGGGGAAATCCCGAAAACATCGTATGTATTGCTGCTGACTTGCAATATTTTTAACTTTGGTTCTTCTAGAACGAAAAGTACCCCGTGGGGTTGAATTTGACTAATCGTATGAATCGATGGTTCTTTCAAGCTAGTCAAATTCATACCTTGTAATTCTAAATCCATTACCATTACGATCCTCCTATTCCTTGCGGATCATCAAAAATTTAGTAGCGCTCGGCTTGATTGCTCGATTGGGTTTCGCAAACTAACTAGATTAATTTTTGTAACCTTTCTTTTAATCGCATTGTTAGAGCTAGACCGATCTGGTGATACTCTTGCTAAATTTATCAAGACAGAAAAATTTTGTCTGAATGATAAGACCTTTCACTTTCTTAGTCGCCTTTTGCAGTGTTCCCCAATGTACTTGCGTTCTTCAGTCTAACAAGCTGTTCAAGAGTATTGAGATAAAAAATATTAAAAGTAGTTTATAATTACACCCGCTGAATGTGTATTTTTATCAAAATTTAGTAAGTTTTATTTGCTTTCTTTTTTATTTATTGCTGATAAATTGCCACAACCAATGTATGGACATGTTCATACATATTGATGTTTGTGCGATCGCAATTTTCTAAAAGGGTATTCAAATTTGCGACAAATAGACATTATAGAGACGCTTCAAACAGCGCGTCTGGTCATCAGGATCTGTTGCAAACATTTATGAAATCGGTATTACTTTTCCTAAATCCAGGAATTAAACCACATCCGCAATTTATAATCCTCAGAGGAGAGAGGTAAAGCTAAATAAAGGGGCAACCAGAAAACAAAAGCAGCCAAAATGACAAAAGTAATAGTAACACCAACAGCACGGAGTGTTTTGTAATAACTGCGAAGACATCGATCTACAAACCAGGCGATCGCTAAAAATGCAAACACTACAGCCGTCATATAGTGATAAATAAAAAGACAGCGAGTTACTCCTACCCAAGGTAGTAAATTCGCTGCATAATTGAACACCAAGTACAGAGCAATCCAACTATCAACAGAAAGTACTGCTGCTACACTCGCAAAATGCTTTTTCTTTGTCCAAAAACTTACTACTTGCCACCCCAGCATCACTACTAAAAATACAAGAGCAGCGACACCAAACCACCACAAAAAAGGATTCCCCATTGCGTGGACATCATAAATTACTTTGCCCGTACCCGCAGGCAAAGGCGGTCCTATTAGAGGTATGGGTTCTTGGAAACTTGCCGCTGCATGGTACAAATACGCCATTGGTCGAGTCATCAATGGCCATTTATACCATGCAGCGCAGTAAGGATGTACGGCGGGACTATTACCACCTAGATGCTCGTGAAATGACAAAATTTGTTTGTGAACTTCGATAAAGTTATATCTTCTATCTATGAGCAGATGGGGAATCCAAATCAAACTATAAATTAATGTTGGAATAATTCCCAAGTAAAAGCAAAAGTGAAAAATATTCAGTTGCGTTAGGTTTTGTAATGGCGATATCCCCCTTTCATATTCCCATCTACGGGCGTTGTACCTACGAATAACAGATGTAGTGGATGAGTACAATCCATCCGTTACATCTCTGGCTTTATTTGTGGCAAACCACTGCCATACCCAAGCGAAAATCCAGATCAAATAAGTACCCAACATAAACCACAAACCGTTCCATTTGGTAGCAACAGAAGCACCAAAAGCAATGCCAGAAATTACTAAATAAAGCCTGCGTTGTTTGCGGTTTGCCAATGCCAACAAGAAAAACCACTGCCCTAACAA
>JANZYY010000008.1:5436-20441 GCA_026419705.1 Fischerella sp. | reverse complement strand
TTGATTAGGGCATAGCGAGATTCAACAATAAATATACCGTCACAAGCCGTGAACAAACCAGCAAGTAAAGCAAAGCTACGACGATAACTTAATTGATAGGCAATTCCAGTAACAATTAAGGGAATAAATGAGCCAAATAGAGCATTAATCCAGCGGTAACTCCAAGGTGGTCGTAACGAACCTGTTAGCCCATTTACCGTATCTTGCCCAAAAGGAACATGACTGCTAAGCCAAATTCCCAAAGCAATAATAAGTTTACCTAGCGGTGGATGACCGTCAAAAAATGGGGTATGGGTGAGATAGTTATTGCCAAATTTAGCGTAATAAACTTCATCAAATACGAGAGTATTAAATCTACCTAGCCCCCAAAACCGCAGGACAAGTGATAGGAGAAATATGCCCGCAATGCCTATCCAAAACCATTTTTTAGTCATTGGTCATTAGTCATTGGTCATTGGTCATTAGTCAATAGTCATTAGTCATTAGTCATTAGTCATTGGTAAATAACAAAGGACAAGTGACTAATGACATAGATGCGCCTTCTTCGACTTCCTGTAGGGTAGGACGAGTGACAAAGAACAAATGACAAAGGACTATTGCCTATTTTCTACTTTTGCTATTTCCAGCATGGTCTTCAACACAGAATCAGGATTAAGACTGATAGAGTCAATTCCTTGTTCTACTAAAAACTGGGCAAATTCTGGGTAATCGCTGGGTGCTTGTCCGCAAATACCAATCTTGCGGTTGTGTTTTTTCGCAGCAGCGATCGCCATTTTTACCATTCGTTTTACTCCCTGACTGCGCTCGTCAAATAAGCGCGCCACTAACGCTGAATCTCTGTCTAATCCGAGCGTTAGCTGAGTAAGATCGTTAGAACCAATCGAAAAACCGTCAAAGATTTCAGCAAACTCTTCAGCCATTATGACATTGTTGGGTAACTCACACATCATATAAACTTGCAGACCCTCCCCTGGCTTTGACTGGGAACGACTCTGTTGAAGACCATTTTTTGCCATTTCTGCCAACACTAAGCGTCCCTCATCGGGAGTGCGACAGAAAGGAATCATTGGAATGATGTTTGTTAAACCCATCTCATCTCTGACTCGCTTAATGGCTTGGCACTCTAAGGCGAAACCTTCGCGATACCCTTGATCGTAATAACGTGCTGCTCCCCGCCAACCCAGCATGGGATTTTCTTCTTTGGGTTCAAACTGTCTTCCCCCTAGCAAATTCGCGTATTCATTGCTCTTAAAATCTGACATCCTCACAATTACTGGCTTAGGATAAAATGCCGCAGCAATTCTACTTATACCTTGAGCCAATTTATCAACAAAATACTGGGGTTTGTCATCATATAGTGCAGTAATTTCCGCGATTTTTTCCCTAACAAATTCATCTTCTATCTGGTCATATTTAATCAATGCCATTGGATGGATTTGGATCTGATTGGCAATGATAAACTCTGTCCGTGCCAAACCGACTCCATCGTTAGGAATACTAGATAAACTAAAAGCTTCTTGGGGATTACCCACATTCATCAAAATTTGCGTGCGGGTACGGGGCAAATTTTCCAAAGCCACTTCTTCAACTTCAAAAGGTAACAATCCTGGATAAACCCGTCCCTCTTCTCCTTCCGCACAAGAAACCGTCACTTCTTGACCAGTTTTCAGAATTTCTGTAGCATTACCGCACCCCACAATTGCAGGTACGCCCAATTCTCGGGCAATAATAGCAGCGTGACAAGTGCGTCCACCAGAGTTTGTGACGATCGCACTCGCCTTTTTCATGATCGGTTCCCAGTCGGGATCGGTTCTATCTGTTACCAATATTTCGCCTGGTTGGAATTGATCGATCTTGCTGACATCTAAAATTACTCGCACTCTACCTTGACTAATTGCGGAACCAACAGCACGTCCGGTTACAAGAGGATGGGGTGATGGGGTGTAGACGCCCTCTGGGTGGCTGACCGTAGGGTTGGGATGATGGGGTGATTTCTCCCCACTTCCCAATCCTCCCATCTCCCCACCTTTCGATAGGAGGCGATAACTCCGCAGCATATTCTGTGTTTTCTGAGATTGCACTGTTTCTGGACGCGCTTGTACGATAAACAATTCGTTGGTGATACCGTCTTTTGCCCATTCGATGTCCATGGGGGTGTAAACACCGTTAACTCGGGAGTAATGGTCTTCAATTAAGCAAGCCCACCGCGCTAGTTGTAAAATTTCGTCATCTGCGATCGCAAATTTGTTTCTTTCTTCTGGAGAAACTGGCACGTTTTTAGTCAATTTAGAGTCGCGATCGTAGATCATTTTTAATTCTTTACTACCCAATTTTTTATCAATAATTGGACGAAATCCTGTTTTTAATGTTGGTTTAAAAACATAATATTCATCTGGATTAATGGTTCCTTGGACAATGTTTTCTCCTAAGCCATAGGCGGCTGTAATTAATGCTGCATCTTTAAAACCTGTTTCCGTTTCGATAGTGAATATTACCCCAGAAGATGCTAGGTCAGAACGCACCATTTTCTGTACACCCACAGCAAGGGCAATGCTAAAGTGATCGAATCCCTTGATATGGCGATAAGAGATAGCGCGATCGGTAAATAGGGAAGCAAAACATTTGTGACAAGCCGCTAAAACTCCCTCGGTTGTGGTAACGTTCAGGTAAGTTTCCTGTTGTCCGGCAAAGCTAGCATCTGGTAAGTCTTCGGCGGTAGCACTGGAACGAACTGCTACATCTGTATCTGTGTTGTATCGCTTGCACAGAGCTGCGTAGGCTTGAGCGATCGCATCTCGCAATTCTGGTGGAAATGGCGTGTTTATCAGTAGCGATCGCGCTTTTTTACCACGTTCGCGTAAATTTTTGACATTATCGACATCTAAGTCAGACAACAGTTTCCGTAGTTTTTCTTCTAATCCCGCTGATTGGATGAAATAACGATAAGCATAAGCAGTGGTAGCAAACCCAATTGGCACGTTTATACCTTTGGGTGCTAGCCGCTGAATCATTTCTCCTAGGGATGCGTTTTTACCACCAACCACAGGTATGTCATCTATACCTACTTCATCTAACCAGAGGACGAGCGATCGTTTTTCGGAGGCTCGCTCACAAGTTCTTTTAATTACCGTATTCATCCGTATTTTCTCCAGATTAAATTATCTGCATGTCAAGCAAAGACGGGCAACAGAGCTAGTGCATCTGAAATTGCCAGTCTCTTTGTTGACTAACTCCTATATTTCGTAATTTACTTCATATTTTTTTTGGGATCACTATGTCGAAAGTTGGAGAGTCAGTTTTAAATGCTTTAATTAAGCAAAAAGCGACAAATTAAACTAAAAAATAGGTAAAATCTAGAATTTGCTCCGGTAATTGCACGTATAATTTTGTCTTGATCTCATAAATGGTATTTTTCATACAATCTAAATCTGCATTTAACTGTTCCGAAATAATCTCTGTTCGTGTTGGGTCTATATGAATGGCCTTTTATGCTTGAGCTAAAGGGAAGTACAGAACAGCTACTGTTGGGATTAATTGGCGAAGAAGATGGAATTGCTGCCCAAGTATTAAAATCAATGGGAATTAGTCTCCAGCAAGCTCGGATAGAAGTAGAACAAATCATTGGTAGGAGTTCAGATTCAGTATCTGTAGAAATTCCCTTGACTCCGCGTGGTAAGAAGGTCTTGAAATTAGCTTTTGAAGAAACTTGTCAGTTTAGATACAAATACATAGATACAGAACATTTACTGTTAGGCTTGATTCGAGTCAATGAAAAAGTAGCTGTCAGAGTTTTGGAAATTTTTGGCATTAATTTTGATAATTGACGCAACGAAGTTATCCGCAAAATTGGTGAAAATATTTATGAAGTTGAGGAAGGCGAATTTGAGGAAGGTGAATGGGATGAATAAGCTGAAATTATAGAAAGGAACAGTCGCAGAATTATCAGTTACAAATAAGTTAGTTACAGATTGTAACCAGCTATTGCCAAAGATAGCTAAAGTTTTTGATTTATGATGAACATTTAAGCTGTTGCTAGTTGTTGGTTAAGAGATGTTTGGTATCACACACAACAACTCACAACTAACAACAACTCATAAGTGTTAAACAATATGAATAATCAAGATAATAATGTTAAATTCCCTAAAGGACGTACAGCGTTTATTATTATCCACGGCGTCGGTGAACAAACACCTTTTGAAACAGTAGATTATTTTGCCCAGAACTTAATAAAATACTTTGAGGAACAAAATTTACCAGTTAGCCTAGAACACTTGATTGCAAAGCGAAGACTAGTAAATGGCTACCCTTGGACAGAAAGCTTTGTACGCTTGAGTTCCAATAACACAAAACAAGATGAGTTTATAGATATTCACGAATACTATTGGGCAGCTAATACAGAAAATAAGATTAGTGTACCAGAAATTTTGCAGTGGACTGAACAAACACTAGAAGGAACTATTAAATTTTATAGCCGTAAAGAAAATCAATCTAAATTAGATGAGCTATTGAAAGAAAAGAGTTGGAACAGCTTTTTTAAATACCGCTTGCGCTGGCTGAACATATTTTTACGCTTATTTAACTTTATATATCCCGGATTGCGATTGATTGTTTGCCTGCTGCTATTGTTGCTAAGTCCATTTCTGCAAGGTCGTTTTCTGCAACCAGCTTGGCAATTAAGTAGGAAACTTGTAACTCCATTACTGGTAAATTTTGTTGGTGATGTTGCTATTTACACAACAACTAATGTAAAATCTCCCTTCTATAAAATTCGCCAACAAATCCTGATGGAATCTTTGACATTGCTGAAAGCAATTCTGAGGGATAAACAAGCGAATTACGAACGAGTAATTCTAGCTGGACATTCTCTTGGTAGCTGTATTGCCTATGATACTTTAAACCTTTTGTGTATAGAGGCAAGTCTTTCTCAAGATCAAGGTAAAAGCTTGTTTGTCGATAAGATTACGGGGTTAATTACCTTTGCTTCTCCACTGGATAAAATTGCTTTTTTCTTTAGAGAAATGGCGCAACAAAACCAGTACATTCGACAGCGAATTTTAGAAAATTTAAATTCCTTCCGCGTGAGACAGTTATATATTTGGGAAAATAAATACTTGAATACTAACCCGGTGGCATGTCAATTAGAACAAATCCGCTGGGTTAATTATTATCATCTGCAAGACCCAATCAGCGGTCATTTGGATTATTACGAAAAATTAGATAATGTTCTGATGGATTATCAGACCTCATGGGGGGAGAAAGCACATCTAGGCTATTGGACAGATCCAAAATTTTACAAAGACATTGCTAACCGCTTTCTACTAACTACAGATAATTGTTGAAAGTTGCTAGGAGGGTGTGTAATTTCACTAAGATTATGGCTAAACTAGCCCATACAGTGCTTGATAGCTAGTATTTAGTAACAAACAATCAACAACTAACAACAGTGAAGTCTGATGTTCAGAAAAGCTCACTAAGAGCAGAATTGATTGGCTACTTGAGTCTGGGGGACTAAAGACTAATGGCTGCAGCCATTGGTAAACTACCCAATAACACTTGATTATTTGCGATCGCCAAAGCATTGACGGAGGGAAAATCATGGGTAAGTACGATAAGATTTTTAATTCAGAAAAGATATCAGAAGAATCACTGAGTCAGGAAGAAGCGGTCGCAGCGATCGCTGTTGTCACTGCAATTGCTGATTCTTCTATAGAAGATGTGGATATAGACCTCTTAGCGGATATTTTGTGGGGGTTCGACATTTTTGAGCAATACTCAGATGATGAATTGCTAGAAATGGTGGATAAACTCATCGCTATTGCTGAAGATGAGGGAGTTGGAACGCTATTTAATACAGCTTACGAAACCATAGATGATGAGTTGGTTCCGGATGCTTTTGCTGCAGGAGTGAGTGTACTTGTAGACGAAGAAGAACTCCGTATTCCCAGAGGGAAAGCGACTTTGCTCAAAAAACTACAAGAGGCTTTGGAAATTGAGGATGAGGAAGCCAAGGAGATTATAGACGAAGTGATTGCTGCTTTTGAAGAAACAGAAGCAGAAGCAGAATATGCAGAAGATGAAGATGAAATTTCACCAGAGCAAATATCTAGCCTAGAAGTATACGAAGCACCTTCTGGTATTTTTACTGTCCCAGTTCCTGTTAATCTCCAGCAGGGCGGTAGGATTGATACTCAAGAAGGAGCAGTCAGTTTTTCTGATGATTTAGGCACTTTTTTTAGAATCGATTACAATTCTCTCCCTCCTCAACAAATAGATGACCTCGAGTCTGTGGGACAGGAAGAATATTTGCGATCCATTCTTTTAAACAAATATGTGCCTAGCGCGATCGCAGCTAATCTACCAGATGCTTCTGTAGACTACACCGAATATCTACCAAATACATTAGAAGGTGCTTACTTTGCATTAGTAAATATGCCTGAAGGCTCAACAATTCCCAAATCAGGAAATAACGGTACCGCTGCTAAGTGTGATGCGTACCGAGGACTTTTGGCATTTATCTCTGGAGACTTTTTGTATATTGTTAGCAGTCAGCGTAGCTTTTTTGATGGTGAAACCCCCGGTAGTCTTAAACAAGAAGCCGAAGGCCTTAAACAGAAGATCGTTGACTTTGTAGATACTATCGAGTTCACATAGCTTTAAAAGGCGATCTAAACCAAAAAGCAAAAGAGGGAGCCAATCTCCCTCCTCAAACAAGAGAATCATTGCTGAAATAGTCAAATGCAAATGACTAAAAGACGACCATTCTATTTTAGTTGAGCAGCTAGCTGAGCAAATAGCCAAAAACTACACTAGTGCTACACTCGTGGTGGTAAGAAGGCCATGGGGTTGACTGCGCCTTTGCCAGATGGATGAATTTCAAAGTGGCTATGGGGACCAGTGCTGAAGCCAGTGTTACCCATTTCAGCAATGATGTCACCTTGCTCCACTTGTTGACCTACCCGCACCAAAATCTTGCTGTTATGAGCATAGCGAGTCAGGCTACCATCAGTATGGCGGATGTCCACAAGATTGCCATAGCCACCTCTGTTCCAACCTGCTTTTTCTACCACGCCAGCTGATGAGGCATAGATTGGTGTACCAATACTATTAGCTATGTCAATACCTTTGTGCATGCGTCCCCACCGCCTGCCATAACCAGAAGTGAGAACACCTTTAGCCGGCCAAATATAACCTTTGGATGTAGGTGTGATTTCCTCAATCGGTTTAGGCAGGTATGTATCAACTGCTGCCAAAGGTGGTAATTCTGGGGAAACCTTGCTTCCTCGCCTCACCCCAAGAAATTGAGAAGTATCTGCATCTGGAGAAGGTGTAGAAAACTTTGTGTTTCGATTAGCAAAGAACTCTGGATTAACTGGCTCATTATTCAGTCTAGTAGCGCGGAAGGTAGGCTGAATTTGCTGAACGCTGTCGTCAAATCTTTTTGGCTGAGGAACGGGAATCGGTACAGCTGCTGCATTCACTTTCGCAACTGGGATTGGAATTGCACCATGACTCGATTCAGAAACTGGAATTGCTCGAGCAGTGTTATCGGTATCCTCTGCTACAACTGTGTTACCAGACTGCTGAGCGCGGTATTTTGCTCGTAATTTCTCGATTTCTGCTTGTAAGCTACGCAGACGTGGATTGCTGCTATTTTTACTGCTTTTTACTTTGGCAGCATCTTGTTTTTTCGCCAACTGCATTTCTGTAATAGCTGTTGGGATTGGGGTATCACCACCCATCCCGTAGGAGCTGTCTGGATTGAGGATTGGTTGGGGATTAGCAGTAGCCGCTGTTGAGGTATGGGCTGGAATTTGGTTGTTTGCAGGTAATTCCCCAGCTTCAGGAATGCTGCGATCGGTAATGACTGAATTGACACTAGTGTTGGCGTTCACCGCTATCGGTGCTTTAGTTGCACTGCTGCTACCTTCTGCTACGGGAATAATCAGTGTCTGATTTATTTGCAGTTGATTGGGATCGGTAAGATGATTTGCCTTCACTAGTTCTGAGACTGAAGTATTATTTGCCTTCGCGATCGCTGCTAAGGTATCTCCAGGCTTGACTTCATAGTTAGCAGTTGTTGGCATTACAACTGGCGTTGCTGGTGCCGGCGTTACTGCTGGCGTTGTTATTGGTATATTTACTATATTTCTTTGCTTTAACCTTGACACGAGGTTAGCTTTACTGACATCGTTGCTGATTTCCGATTGCTGGGTATTCTGTGGCGTTGTTGTAACCACAGCTATCGGTTTAGTCTCGTGTGTGGTATTTGATAACTCTTCAGTCTCTTCAGACTTTAACTTCGCCAGACTTGCTCTGAGGCGGTTCGATTTTCTTTGTAAGTTGTAGAGTGCAAATTCTTGCTGCGCCTTCAGTTGAGCATTGACTTCATTGCTAATACCTGCATCTTCACTACTAGCAATTTCATCAGTACTAGAGGGCTGTTGTTCAGTCTCCAGCTGCTCTCTAGCTGTGTGCGTATTCGCATCAGCTGAAGAAATGCTGACTTTGTCAACTACCTGCGGTTTAGTTGGTACTGCAACTTGTGTATTTGCTGGTACAGATATTCTACTTGCGACAGCTTGCCATTTTGCACTCAGCCCTGGCACCTGTGAAACTGCTGTTGGTTCCAATAAAATGGTCTTTTCAGACTGGTTCGGCGATGACGTGGCAGACTCGGACTCCAAATTTATTTTTTTAGGACCAAGTTTAATTTCTGCATCGCCAGCAGGAATTGTTGAGGCTGTGTTTTGGTTGCCTACAGGCTCCGCTGCCAGGGCTTGATCGCTTTGTCGAGTCACCAAAAGACTGGTCGCTCCCATTGAGATTGCCAAGCCAATCATGGCAGCTTTTGTTGGTACCCGGCGGTGAATCCGTGGATTAACTGCATTTTGCTGTTCCACAGGTACATCCTCGCTTTGGGTGTTTTCTAGCACAGCCTTCTCTCTCTTTTTCAATGCTCGTTTCAAAGACGACCTCCTATGATCGCTAGCGCTTAATTGACCTCAAAGTATTTGGTCGAATACTAGTCAATGATTTAGATCACATCAAACAATAGATCAAGATCACACTCACCAGAGATGCTTACGCAAGATTAACCTGCTTCTGTGATTTAGACAAGTTCACAATTTTTAAATTTCGTAAAAAATTAATTCTTATGTTGACGCGCCTATCCACCTTTTATAACCTACAGTGTCTTAGTTTTTACATTTGTCCAATCTTGACAAAGATTTCAAATTTCACCAAGCCTTTGCCGGTACTTCTGGAAACTGGATATCTTCAAGAGTTATCCACTCCATCCGTCTTCCCAACACGAGACTTCACGTTAAATTGATTATTCCCCAAAAAACAACCGTGTAAACTCCTGGACACTTTTGTGCTCCTAAAAATTGTTTAAAAGCTGACAAATTCGCTTAAATGGTTGTTATGACAGACTTTCACGTTTTTTGTTCCCCGTAGCGAAAATTTTTTGATTCACGAAAATCTATCGTTGGATTGGGTCATACCTTGGTTTGGTATATATAAATTTCTTATAAAATTTTACCCTATTCAGTAAGTATTATTAACTACGTTTTGTCAAAAATTTAAAAAACAAGTATATTAATTAACTTTTCATGAAGAAAAGCATAAGAAGGGATTGGGGATTGAGAATTGGGAATTGAGCATTGAAGTACTGATTTTTCCTATGCCCATTGCCGCCCCCGATCTAGTATTTTTTGAAAGGCTTATTGCAGATAACCCAACTGGCGGTGTGCCTCAAACAAGCCTACTGCTACACTCACTGAAAGATTCAAGCTGCGAACTTTGGGTTGATTCATGGGAATGTAAATAGTTGCATCACAAGCTGCAATGACTGCAGGTGGCAAACCAGTAGTCTCACTACCAAACAACAGCCAATCATCAGCTTGATATTGAAAGTTAACATAGTTATGGCTGCCAGCAACACTAAAACCCAACCACCTACCTCCGCGCTGCTGATGTAGGGCTTTAAATGCTTCTAGAGATTCGTGGTAGTGCAGCTTTACATAGGGCCAGTAATCTAAGCCAGCTCTTTTGAGATAGCGATCGCTAATTTCAAACCCCAAAGGTCCTATCAAATGTAATTCCGTACCTGTTGCAGCACAAGTACGAGCAATGTTTCCTGTATTGGGAGGTATGAGTGGGTTTACTAAAACTACCTGAGGCATTTTTGAGCGGCTGACATCCTAATCTTCAGAAACAATATATAAGTTTATATATAAGTTTTCTTAAATCTATCTCTCGATAGAGGGTTTAGATAGCTTTTGCTTATACGCGTCACGCTACCAAGATTGATTAGAAATTTAAAACAATAGACAGATTCTCTCAGAAGTTTATCTGAGAGGCTGAATGAGCAATTTCAGAAAATATTAATTTTTATTTCTGAAGGTAGAAGATCGCCTTCCCCGGACAATCTCACAGTTTTTCCGAGGTTGGATGTGGAGTGTTAAGCCACCAGGGGGGAACACAACTTATCTTCTAGTTCGATTTCACGCTCCCGTGTAGCACGAATCGCTTGGATAATAGTGCTGCGAGTGCTGAAACCAACGGCATGTAGTTGCAACCATTGTTGAGCTTCGTTACCTTCGCGCAGAATTTTTTGCAAAGGCGAAAGGAAACAGCCAAAGCCGTGTTGCTTAGCCAGTTCCCAAACTTCTTGATAGAGTGTGGCAATCCAATCTCTGGCAGTAATGGTTCTGCCATCTTGCCAATGTAACAGTTGGGCATCAAGGCTAGAAGTAGCTGCTGCAATTTCATTGCTAGCAGTCAAGGAGATAAGTTCTTCAGGAGAGAAGGCACTTTGGGTTAAGGGATCGAGATCCGGGTTTTCTATTAATTGTAGAATGCGTGACTCTAGTAAAGCAGTAATCGCTAGCAAGGCAATAGGGTCTGTGACTAAATCGCAAATTCGTAACTCCAAGCGATTTAAATTGTAGGGACGGCGATCGCCATTTGGTCGTACCGATGTCCACAAATGACGGACATTTTGCATTGTTCCAGCTGCCAGCTGCTGTTCCACCCATTGGACATAGTGAGAGTGACTGGTAAATAATGGCACATGAGCCGGTGTATGCGGGAATAGGCGCCAACGGGTAGAATGATAGCCGGTGGCTTTGCCGTCCAGGAATGGGGAAGAGGCGCTCAGAGCAAGAAACAACGGTGCTTCCATTCGTATCAATCGACATGCCCGCATTAATAGTTCGGGGTCACTGAGGCCAATATTGATATGAACGCTAGCGGTAACAACTTTAGTGCCGTAGGTGCGCTCTATATAGTCATGGTAAGGGTTTGTTGGATCGGAGCGAAAAAAGCGATCGCTACCACCCAAAGACAAGGTACTACCTGGGATCAGGGTGTAATTGCCCAACTGTTGAAGATATTCTCGCAGTTTGAGGCGAGGACGCAGTATGGCACACAATAGCTGGTCATAATTGTAGCTTGGCGATGTAATATATTCTACATTTCTGCTATCTGGTTCCCGCACGTATCCATCAATGGACGCGGTAATCTTGTCGGAGAGACCGACGATTTCACCGCTAGGTGTACCAGTGTACATCTCTATCTCAAAACCTTTTAGTAGCACCTTAATTTTTTCTCCTCGGCTCTCCTTACTTTTAAATTGTATCGAATGAGACGATTTTCGGCATTGACCTCTGGATGGAATCTAGGGTCAACAGTCAAAGCTGAAAATGCCGATAAACTTTCTTCGTGTCTTAGTGTCTTGGTGGTGAAAAAATCTTGAACCACTGGGACACCAAGTCGAATCTGCAAGAACCAGGTACACTCACCGGAAAAGGGGTGATTTTTTTAACGCAGAGAAACGTAAAGTCTTTCTGAGGCGACGGGTCATGAAATGCCGTACTCAGCTAGCTGTGTGGGAGTGAATATAGGGTTGGGTGCGACAGTTATGCTTGTATTTGTTCGCCTAGACGTTGTTCTAATAGGTCTAGTAATGTATCTACATTTTTTCTAATTTGTTCAAAACAAATTGGTGGTGCTGGTTGCGGTTCAAAATGAATTAATTTAATTTGGTTTTTCCCAATACCTATCATTACAACTTCGACTTCAGGTTGGTAATGCTCCACAATTCCCAATACTTCTTGAAGGCGATTATCAACACTATTATTTAATTTTTCGATTGCTTTTTTTGGGCAATAAACAAAATGTGGTTTGGGTTGCAAATCAATGCCGATCGTGCCCTTGCTGTCGCCATTTTCTGACCACAAACCCCAAGATAAAGCCGCCAGTTCTTGCTGATGTGCTTTCACAAATTGATCTAATTGCTGACACCATTTGCGTTCTGGTGATTCTGGTTGGATGTTACTGAATAACATATCAGTTTGGGATTTTAGATTTGGGATTGCAGGTTTATTTGTTGTTATGCAAACATTATCTCCCTGAGTAGATGCAAAAGTCGAAGGTATTTCGTGTAGGATGGACAAGATATCCGCCCTTCGTTCACCTTAAACCCGATTGCACGCGCCAGAGGCTAGCATATACTCCGTTTTGTGCCAGTAATTCTTCATGGGTTCCAGATTCAACAAATTGCCCGTATTCCATGACATAAATGCGATCGGCATTGCGGATGGTGGAAAGACGATGGGCGATCGCGATCGTTGTTCTATTGACCGTAATCCGTTCTAGCGATCGCTGAATGGCTGCTTCTGTTTCATTATCTACTGCTGAGGTGGCTTCATCTAAAATCAGAATTGGTGGATTTTTTAAGATGGCGCGGGCGATCGCAATTCGTTGGCGCTGTCCCCCAGATAACTTTTGCCCCCGTTCTCCAACAATTGTCTCATAACCTTGGGGCAAGCATGTAATAAATTCGTGTGCTTCTGCAATCTTAGCAGCCACGATAATTTGTTCTTCTGTGGCATCAAATGTTCCGTAGGCGATATTCTCTGCTACAGTACCATGAAATAGAAATACATCCTGACTAACCAAGCCCATGCAGCGGCGCAAATCTTTTAAATTTAACTCTTGAATATTGATGCCATCCAATGTAATTGTTCCTGATTGCACTTCGTAAAACCGCAATAAAAGCTTAACTAAGGTACTTTTTCCAGAACCAGTAGAACCAACAATAGCAATCGTTTTGCCAGCAGGAATATCCAAATACAAATTCTTGATTAGGGCTTGCCTGTTTTGGTATGCAAAAGAAACATTTTGAAATTTGATTTCTCCACGTACTTTTTCCACAGATAAGAATAAATTTCCCGGATGTATAGCCACAGGAGTATCTAACAAATTCATGACTCGATTTGTAGAAGCCATTGCTCGTTGATATTGGTCAAAAGTCTCACCTAAACGAGTTAATGGCCATAGCAATCGCTGAATTAAAAACGCTAAAACACTATAAGTACCAGCAGATATTTTGCCATTAACTGCTGCCAAACCACCAAGGAATAGCAATGCTGCAAATCCCACCAATATCAACATCCTAATTAAAGGGATATAGGCAGCAGAAAGTTGTATTGCTCTCGCATTACTACGGCGATATGCTTCACTTTCTTTAGCCAAACGCGAAACTTCGTAATCTTCAGCAGTAAAACTTTTAATAGTAGTAATACCGCCTAAATTATTTGCCAGGCGGGAATTAATTAATCCTACTTTTTCTCGGACATCGGCATAACGAGGTGCAAGTACATCTTGATAAGCAAATGTTCCCCAAAGGATAAAAGGAATTGGCAACATTGCGATCCATGCCACACCAGGAGCCAAAATAAAAAAAGCACCGCCAATAATGGCTACTGTTGTTATAACCTGGATAATGTCATTTGCTCCTACATCTAAAAAGCGCTCCAGTTGGTTGATATCATCGCTGAGGATAGACATCAAATTACCGGTGCTGTGTTCCTCAAAATATGCCAGTTCCAAATCTTGTAAATGCTGATAAGCATCCAGACGCAGCTCGTGTTGGATGTTTTGCGCTAAATTGCGCCAAAGTGTCGCATAAGCGTACTCAAAAAGTGATTCTAAAATCCAAATAATGACAGTCAGTAAAGAAAGAATTAAAAATTGTCCAAAAATATCTTTAACTCCCAACTGTGCAATGATAGAATCTTGCTGCTTTACTACTACATCTACAGCAATGCCAATTAACCCTGGTGGTGCTAAATCGAACAACTTATTGAGGATAGAAAAAATACTTGCCTGCCAAATTTGTTTGCGATACTGCTGTCCGTAGTCTAATAGGCGTTTGAGTGGATGGACTGAACTTCTACGCTTTTTATGCATTTGATCGAATTTGAATACTGTAAACAACCGCTTGCAATTGCGTGAAGAAACCGATATTACCACATTTACCAACACTGAAGCCTCACGCTCAAGCAATAAATAACTGAAAAAATAAAAGGAGATAGAAAGTTGAAAAACCAGCAACTTGTTAATTGGCAAAGTATATTAGCAACAATTGTAGCAGCAATACTTGTTATATTTACTCTCAATTCCTTTATTATTATTAACCCAGGTGAAGCGGGAGTACTTAGTATTTTAGGTCAAGCTAGAAATGGAGCATTACTAGAGGGCATTCATCTGAAAGCGCCATTCATTTCCAAAGTAGATGTATATGATGTAACTGTGCAAAAATACGAAATACCTGCTCAAAGTGCCACAAAAGATTTGCAAGAATTATCCGCTAAATTCGCCATAAATTTCCGTATCGACCCCCAACAAGTAGTTGAAATTAGGAGAAAACAAGGAACTTTAGAGAATATCGTTGCTAAAATTATTGCTCCTCAAACTCAGGAATCCTTTAAAATAGCAGCTGCTCGAAGGACTGTAGAAGAGTCAATTACGAGAAGGAATGAACTTAAGGAAGATTTTGATGTGGCACTCAGTCAACGCTTAGAAAAATATGGAATAATAGTTTTAGATACAAGCGTAGTTGACTTAAATTTTTCTCCAGAATTTGCACGAGCTGTAGAGGAAAAACAAATTGCTGAACAAAGAGCGCAAAGAGCAGTATACATCTGTCTCTTATACAC
>JANZYY010000008.1:0-5426 GCA_026419705.1 Fischerella sp. | reverse complement strand
CAGATGTGTCTAAGCGACAGATACATAGCGCAAGAAGCCGAACAACAAGCGCAGGCAGATATTAATCGCGCCAAGGGAAAAGCAGAAGCTCAAAGACTTTTAGCAGAAACTTTAAAAGCACAAGGAGGACAATTGGTTCTGCAAAAAGAAGCGATTGAAGCTTGGAAAAGTGGTGGTGCTCAAATGCCAAAAGTTCTGATTTTGGAGAAAGATACACAAAGTAGCATTCCCTTTATTCTGAATTTGAGTAATATACAAGATTAAATTCAGATTGAAGTGAAACACATAACCCAATCATCTAAAAAACAAAGCATAAATCCAGTAGATAATAAGAGATAATAAGCCGATATATGTCAAATAAAAATCATACCAATCTCACCATTGCCGAAGCCAAAAAAATTCTGAATAAATTCAATTGCGTAGACATTGCACCAAAAATCAAGAAATCAGAAAAGACCTTAATTCGTGAAGCTTTACTGATGCTTGCCAAGCTTTCTGATTACCAGATTTTAGGTATTTGTGCTGATACAGAAGCAGAAGGAATGCTGGCAATGAAAACTTATTCTCTCGCCTTGGGATATGAGCCACCAAGTAATTTACCTGCAATTGACGGTCCTGTTTATATCAAATTAAACGGTAAAAATGGTGTGTGTCACATCGATTCTTATTTAGGACACCATCGGGGTGTACTGGTATCTTGTCAGTCATATTCTCCAGAGGGAATTAACGAAATGTACGGTCATTTACCCCTAGATTTATTTGTTTAATCAAGATTGAATTTTCTTTGTGTCTTAGTGTCTTGGTGGTTAATAAAATATATATTTAAACTACAAAGACACCAAGACACCAAGTTGATCGCATAAAAATTATGAGTCTTATTACACTACAATCAGTTAAAAAAGATTTTGGCATCAAAGAAATTCTCAAAGATGCCAGTTTTGGTCTAGATGCTACTGATAAAGTTGGTTTAATTGGCACTAATGGTTCTGGTAAATCAACATTATTAAAAATAATTGCTGGGCTAGAACCGATTGATGGAGGTCAAATTTTAGTTAATTCTGGTGCTAAGATTGTATATTTACCTCAACAACCTGATTTAGATGAAAATCACGCAGTTTTAGAGCAACTTCTTGCTGACAGTGGTGAAAAAATGGCTCTGGTGCATGAGTATGAAGAAATATCCGATCAACTTGCTCGCTATCCAGAAGATAATCAGCTGATGTCCCGCCTTTGTGTGGTGATACAGCGTATGGATGCAATTGGTGCTTGGGAACTGGAAACTAACGCCAAAATCATCCTTGCTAAATTAGGAATTATGGATTTTGATGCTAAGATTAGTACTTTATCTGGCGGCGATCGCAAACGTATTGCTTTAGCTACAGCTTTGCTATCAGAACCAGATTTATTGCTTATGGATGAGCCGACAAACCATCTAGATGCAAATTCTGTAGAGTGGTTGCAAAGTTATTTAAATCGCTATCGTGGCGCACTCTTGCTTATTACTCACGATCGCTACTTTTTAGATCGCGTCACCGACCGTATTTTTGAAATAGATAGAGGTGACATTTATATTTATTCTGGCAACTATTCATACTACTTGGAAAAGAAAGCCCAAGCCGAAGAAGCTGCTATTAGCAGTCAGCGCAAATTTCAAGGAGTATTGCGGCGCGAGTTGGAATGGCTCAAAAGAGGACCAAAAGCCAGAAGTACTAAGCAAAAAGCCAGAATAGAACGCATTCGCGATATGCAAGCAAAGGAGTTTAAACAACCTCAGGGTAAAGTCGATATTTCAACACCCAGTCGTCGCATCGGTAAAAAAGTTATTGAACTTAAGCACATCTCTAAAGCGTACAACGGACGCAATTTAATCAAAGATTTTACCTACGAGTTTAATCCAGAAGACCGTATTGGTATTATTGGCGGTAACGGTGTAGGTAAATCCACTTTAATGGATATGATCGCTGGGCGCGTGCAGCCAGATACAGGTAGTGTGGAAATTGGTGCTACGATTCATATTGGCTATTTTGACCAGCATTCTGAAGAATTACTGACTGCGTTAAACGCAAATCAGCGCGTGATTGACTACATCAAAGAAGAAGGAGAATACGTCAAAATTGCTGACGGTAAGCAAATTACTGCTTCCCAAATGTTGGAGCGATTTTTATTTCCAGGAAATCAGCAATATGTTCCTATTCATAAACTTTCTGGTGGGGAAAAACGGCGCTTATTTTTGTTGCGCGTTCTCATGAGCGCACCTAATGTTTTGATATTGGATGAGCCGACAAATGATTTAGATGTGCAGACGTTAGCAGTGCTGGAAGAATATTTAGAAGATTTTAACGGTTGTATAATTGTGGTTTCCCACGATCGCTATTTTCTTGACCGCACCGTAGATACAATTTTTGCTTTTGAAGAACAAGGAAATATTCGCCGGTATCCTGGTAATTACTCAGTTTATCTTGACTACAAAAAAGCTGAAGAAGAAAAGCAACCAGCAAATATCAATACAAAGGAAAAGCCTATAAATTATCAGACACAAACAACAGAGACTCAACCCAAACAAACAACAAATAAAAAACGTCTATCAACTTGGGAAAGGCGGGAGTTTGAGCAGTTGGAAGATAGAATTGCTAAATTAGAAGCTGAGAAAGCAGAAACTGAAAAAGCAATGGTGAATGTTCCAGCAGAGAATTATACACAGGTGCAAAAGTTGTATGAACAGGTGGAAAAACTGAAGCAAGCAATTGATATGGCGACAGAGCGATGGTTAGAATTAGCGGAAATTGAGTCTTAAAAATCGAACACAGATGCACACATAATTACATACAACATACAGATGGGCGATCTGTATGTATCAGTATCACATGTTAGTGCATTATCCGCACACATCCGACAATTTATTTATGACCTTAACCTGTACAAAACTATTACTAACCCATTCTCACATTTGGCACGCAGCTACGATACATCCTTTCCTGCAACAATGCAAATTAGGCACGATTCAACCCCAGCAATTTAATACATGGTTGGTGCAAGATTATCTGTTTGCGATCGAGTTTACGCGGATGGTAGGAAGAGTATTAGCCAGCGCACCCTCACATCATTTTGATGTGATACTAGGAGGATTAGCCGCACTCAAAGACGAACTGAATTGGTTTAAAGAAAAAGCAGCACAAAGACAACTGAATCTCGATACAATTAAACAACCAACCTGCACAAAATACTGTGAATATATGCATAGCCTGGCTGTCAAGCCTTATCCAGTGCAAGCGACTGCACTTTGGGCTATTGAATTAGCCTACAACCAAGCTTGGCAGTTGCCTGGTACTATGCCCGTACCTTACGATGAATTTGCAGACAGGTGGGGAAATCCTGGTTTCACAGAATATGTAAAACTTTTGGAACAGCAAGCTGACGAGGTTTTAAAAACTGCTTCAGATGAGATTCAACAGCAAGCCCAAGAGGCTTTTGTAAAGGTGGCAAAATTTGAACAGGATTTTTGGCAAATGGCTTTTAATCCAGCACAGGATAAATAGACCTGATTTTTTATTTAACTGACCACAAAGTACACAAACAGCGCCAAGAATATAAAGGATTTATAAAATTGAGCAGCGATTGCCCATAATAATTTTGCCACCTATAATGACAGTTCGCACTTTGTTTGTGACCCCAATAGAGAAAGGAGAAAGATTACTTTATCCCCATGTCCTCTTCATCCCAAGTCCCCTGTTTATCTGTGGTCGATTCCCCAAACCTGATTTTTGCCATAGGTTGCAGTTCACATTAGGCGTAAATTATCAAGTCAAATCTTCAACGGTTTTAGTTCGCGATTATACCACTCTCCCTGAAAGTGCTCGACAACTAAAGGCGTGACGACAAACTTGGGAGGACAACCATCTTTCACATCAATCCGCACGAATGAGTAAGGGAGCCGCTCGAAATTATCGTATCCATGACAACCAATAAAAAGCAGTGAATTCGCGACTTTACGGTTAAGGCTACCTGTTACGTCCTCAAAAGTCTCCATTAATTCCGATCCCTCCTGTCGTTGACGCCGGGGACGGCGTCCGCTACCACCACAGACTATACAATTGAGGTGAGAGTCAGCGTGTCCGGTATCAGTGGTGCGGAGATATTCTAGACAGTGAGCGTGACCGTTTAAAATCAAATCGACAATAGGGCGCTCTTGAGTCAAGGAACCAAGGGCTGGGGCGACGCCATCCAATACCCAGCGCAGTCGGCGACGAACTGCTAGTGTTTGTGCTTGATACCATTTACTCGCTTCGGTAACGTAGGGGGGATGGTGGAAATAGATTACCCGTCCGCGTACTTCTTGGGTATGCCAAGATTCGATTAACCTGTGCTTTAGCCATTCTAGTTGTTCAAAATCTGTGGCTGGTTCGTGGTGGGATGCGAGTTGTTTGTCGATGTCAATTTTGACTTCATCGATTTGGTATAGTTTGGCTTTCAGAGCATCAAGTTTTTCCGCTTCTTCAGGGTTATCTGAGTTGAGGCGATCGCACACTTCTAAAATTTGCATTTCTTCTTCTTCGATCTCGTGGCGGCGCTTTTCCAGTTGGCGGCGACTACTTTCTCCTTCTTTGCTTGCGGGTAGCGGTGATGGTTCGTTAAAAGTATTGGAGTCCAAGGCGAAAAAGTCAATACCACCATAACGAAACGTGTAATAGCGATTGGGTAAGCGGGTAAAACGTCCGGGTTCGTAGCACAAACAGCGTCCTGTATCTGTTTTGGCTGTGTAGTGTTCGTCGAGGTGAAATTCTAACTCCTGTTTGGAATGGAATGCTTTGAGATAATCAAGAAACGCCCGTGCATAAGCATCCCCTCGATTGGAACCATGCCAACCAATTTCGATATCCTTGTAACGGAGCAAACGGCGTAGTGGTAGTGTGCTTCCTGCCAGCAGCCGGTACATTAACGGTACATCATAGTAATCATGATTACCTAGAACCGGCAGAATTGGAGTTTTAAAAACCATGCGATCGTAGGGAATGAGTTTGGGGTTTTCTCCACCTACAATGAACTCGCGGTAAGGTTCGATAAAGTTTTGCGGGTAATATTCGCGCGAACCAACAATATAAATGACATCTCCTGTGTGCAAGACAAAACTACACTCTTCGCGGTGCAAAAGCATTAGTTCAGCAACTTTTCGCTGGGGATTGTGTTGTCGGTAGGAAGCACTAGAACCGCTGTCACCGATAACCATAAAAGAAAATTCTGGATTATCTGAGTTGCGATCGTCGATCGCCATGCAAGTTTGGTCAATTCCCCGCGCGACAATACTTGCATGACGCCAGCGCACCCTTTCCTTCATCTTTTGAATTTTTACAGGTATCGACGGTTCACAAATAAATTTCATACTTAATTGTTAGTGGTTAGTGGTTAGTGGTTAGTTGTTAGTTGTTAGT
>JANZYY010000090.1:9980-12744 GCA_026419705.1 Fischerella sp. | reverse complement strand
TGTTCTTGGTTGGTAGTGAGTACTTAAGTACTCACTACGAACTATGTGTAGTTCTATTTTTAAGAATTGGTATAATTACCGCGATCGCATTTACGTGTTTATGAGGAGCGATCGGCGTAGTAGGAAAACCAGAAGCGCTACGCAAGTATGAAAATCTGACACCGTGTCTTTTGACGCAAACAGCATTTTCATAAAAACTTATAACTGGTAATGAAGAATAACTTGAGTCCAGTCAGGTAAATTACCTACCTGGCTGTTTTTTTGCCAAGTATTGGATAACTTTAGTGAAACCCGACAAAGTGAAGTTTGACAGCTTGTCGTTTGACTGTGTATGCCCTGGATTAGAGAATTAGGGAGGATATTCTGCCGAATATGCCTCTTTTCTAAAGGGAACACGGAATGAGAAAGATTCTTTCTATATTGTTACTGGGCGTAGCGATTTTCACTTTTGTCTGCAATCGTCCGGCTTTTGCAGCAAATGCTGAGAATGGAGCCAAAGTCTTTTCTGCCAATTGCGCCTCTTGTCACGCAGGTGGTAAGAACTTGGTTCAAGCCAATAAAAGCTTGAACAAGAGCGATTTGGAAAAGTATGGGATGAACTCAGCAGAGGCAATTATTGCCCAAGTTACGAATGGTAAAAATGCTATGCCTGCCTTCAAAGCTCGTTTGAAACCAGAGCAAATTGAAGATGTAGCAGCATATGTTCTCGGACAAGCCGATAAAGGCTGGAAGTGAAAACGCAATTAGGCTGATTCCCAATAGCTAGGTAGGGCATATGCCTTACCAGCTGCATTTGTTCTGCTAGTAAGGTTTGTTTCCTTGTTTATCCGCACATCCTTCACCTATTCACAGTCCTCAAATCACAACCAGCCACTTTCTGCAATCACCGAAAAGCGATTCCAGACTTTCTTTACTTGAGAATGCGATCGCTGATTCGTCTAACAATGTAGAACCTTATTTTCACCGGGGACTGGCAAACTACAGACAAGGGGAATATCAAGCGAGATTGGCATGCTGTTTTCCTACACTTTCAGTAATTTAATGCAATCTAATGTCTCCTTTACCCAACCATCGTCCCGCGCGACTCTCGCTTGGTTTCTTATACCGTTTCTCCAAAAAATGACTAAAAATGTTCTTGGTTGGTAGTGAGTACTTAAGTACTCACTACAAACTATGTGCAGTTCTATTTTTGAGAATTGGTATTAGAGGAAGAAATTTTGCATATCATCTGGGAACTTGGTAGCATCACCTTCAAAGATGTGCATGAACGTATTTTGGCTGACCCAAAGCGACGCCTAACCTCTGCTTCAGTGACAACTGTCCTCAATCGTTTCAAGAAAAAAGGCTGGCTTGTGCTCAACAAGAGGCGCAAATACTGCAAGCTTACGAGCAGTTACATCAATTCTTGGTAGTAAGTAATCCAGATATAGTTGCAGCCTTTGCTGACAGTATCGAGCGAGAGAGTGTAGAACAGTTTGAAGCGATCGCTCAAAAAATCCAAGCGTTTCGCTTTGTCAGGAAGAACAATTTATAGACCTGATTTGGTATAACTCTACTGCTGTCGTTATGAATGAACATTTATGATTTGAACTGGTAACAAACATGTGATTTTCAAGAATTACTTCAGATCCAAAGCAGATAAATCAACCTGTATACCTGCTGATTAACGGTTGATAGACATGAGCGATCGCCTATAGTTTGGAAGCCGTTAAGCTCAAAATTCCAAAATTAGTTACTGTTGAGGCAAGTATAGATACTACTAAGTCTGATATCTAATTTTGTTTAGAATCAAAATTTTATCATCGGTAAGTGGGTGGGAAAAAACTAACTATGTTAATAAAAATTAACTTAACTGAAACTCCCTTCCTTTCCGCCTTCTGCCTCATCATAACGAAATATTTCGACACCAACCTACTTACTTTCAAATTACATGGCTATAGGCTACAAAACTGTGATATGGTTATAGACATGATTCGGTTCTAGTGGGGAACAGCCACTAGAGGTAACGGGGAAAGTCCGGTGAAAATCCGGCGCTGTCCCGCAGCTGTGAAGAGGCTCATGTCTCAAAGTCAGAATGCCCGCCGACTAGTTAACTTTTGCTTCAATCTACGAGGTATAGATGAACGCTAATATAAACGAGTATTTTCACAATCAATCAGTTCTATTTCTTCATAGCGTCAAAGATCCACTTCAGATGACGGCTAGCCAGTAAACAATAGACGTTTTTCTGACAGTAGAAATTACGCCTTTTAGTGTAGGTATTATCCATGTTAATTTTTCTAGGCGTAAGTATGTGAACTACTGGCAAATTACTGCTATTTACTGCCTTGGTCATAACGACCCAAACTACTGAGAAAGAGGTTTTGGCAAAGATTCCGCCACTCAGTAAATGGACAAGATTAAATTTAACCTGTTGCTAAGCTTACAAGATGCTTGTATGAATAACTCCTTTGGTGGTAATTAACTACTGCCAGAGTCCTTACTAGTGTTTTCATGAGAGCTAGCAACCAATCAATCGACAGTTGGAATTGTGTTTTCTAACAGTTTAACTTGCGCGTGCAGATTTTTAGTTTACTTATACATACGCTGATTGAACGAGAAAAATGATCGTTAAAACCGCGACATTAGGCTATCCCCGCATTGGGAAAAACCGGGAAGTGAAGAAAGCATTAGAAGCATTTTGGAGTGGAAAATTAGAAGCAGAATCACTACTGGAAACTGTACAAGCAGTAGAAGAAGCTAACTGGAAAACTCAGCTAGATGC
>JANZYY010000090.1:0-9970 GCA_026419705.1 Fischerella sp. | reverse complement strand
TGCAGGTATTGAAAAAATTGGTATTGGAGACACAACACTCTACGACCATGTACTTGACTGGGCGTTTCGCTTTGGTTTGATTCCCGAAAGATTCCAACAGTTTTCAGGCTTAGAACGCTACTTTGCAATGGCAAGGGGTAAGGAAGGAATACCCGCCTTGGAAATGACAAAGTGGTTTGATACTAACTATCACTATCTTGTACCTGAAATTACCCTATCAACTCTGCCAGCAGATTTCAATGACTTTTTAGAAACAGTCCGGCGCGCCCAAAAGATGTTAGGTAAAAGGGCAACTCCCATTATACTTGGCCCCTGTACACTCCTGCGTTTAAGCAGGCTGGAATCTAACATTAATCAAGCAGTTTCTCTGTTAATTCCTCTTTATATTCATCTCATAGAGAAACTGAAAAAGCTCGGTGTTGAAGAAGTACAAATCCACGAACCTGCCTTAGTTCTGGGTGATGCCAATTCTTGGAAAGAACACTTCCAAATAGTATATAACTCACTTGCTTCTGTAGAACTACCCTTGCACCTAGTTACTTACTTTGATGACTTGGGTAAAGCTTACCCTTGGGTGATAGAATTACCAGTCAGTGCAATCAGTTTGGACTTCACTCGCGGACGCAACTTAGAGTTAATTAAAACTTACGGTTTCCCTAAAAATAAGCGATTGGGAGCAGGAGTTGTAGACGCAAGAAATATTTGGCAAATTCGTCCAGGCGAAGTTATTCCTCTGTTAAAAGAGATTAAAAGTTTAGTCACCAATTTTGACATACAGCCCTCTGCTTCATTACAGTTTGTGCCCTACGACGCAACTAGGGAAACACAACTCCCAGAACAGCTACGAAATGTTTTAAGTTTTGCTGAACAGAAACTCCAAGAAGTGGTGCTTTTAGCAAAAACTATGGTGGGTGAAGATACCATCAACAAGATACAATCAATCACATCTAGACAAGAGATATTCTATCAATTTAGTCCTGCCAATCAGCAAGTACAACAAAGGCTGAAAAATTTAAATACAGATGCATTTGCAAGAGCTTTACCTTATGAGCAGCGTTTGGCTTTACAAATAGAACTTCCATCTTTACCCACCACAACAATTGGTTCGTTTCCCCAAACATCAGAGTTGCGTCAACTGCGTGCTAAATTCAAGCGTGGTGAGATAACGTTAGAGGAATATCAAGCTGCTATTGATGCTCAAATTGCTGAGTGCATTAGAATTCAAGAAGAAGCCGGAATTGATGTTTTAGTTCACGGCGAATTTGAACGCACCGACATGGTGGAATTTTTTGCTCAACAACTCGCAGGCTACGCCTTTACCGAACATGGATGGGTGCAAAGCTATGGTAGTAGATACGTGCGTCCTCCATTTATTTATGGGGACATTAGCCGTACTCAACCAATGACAGTGAGGGAATTCAAATATGCTCAATCTTTGACAGCAAAACCCGTAAAGGGAATGCTGACAGGACCTGTGACGATGATAAATTGGTCATACACTAGAACAGATATTTCTCGTCAAGAACAAGCTTATCAAATTGCTTTAGCGTTGCGAGATGAGGTTGCCGATTTAGAAGCAGCAGGTGCGAAGATTATTCAAATAGATGAACCAGCATTACGGGAAGGTTTACCTTTGAAACAAGAGCGTTGGAATGAATATTTATCCTGGGCTGTTGATTCTTTTAAGTTGAGTGCAGGAATTGCTAAACCAGAAACACAAATCCATACCCATATGTGTTACTCAGAATTCGGCGATATTATCAGCCACATCGAACGTTTGGATGCGGATGTTTTATCTATTGAAAATAGCCGTAGTCATAATAAAACGCTGTATGAACTTACAAATGGAGGTTACTCAAAACGGGTAGGGAATGGAGTTTATGACGTGCATAGTCCAGTTATTCCTACTACCGAACAAATGCTTTCTCAATTACGTACAGGAATTGCCAATTTACCCATCGAACAAATTTGGGTAAATCCTGATTGTGGATTAAAAACTCGTCGTTGGTCAGAGGTGATTCCCTCAATTAGAAATATGGTGGAAGCTACAAAAATTTTACGAGAGGAAGTAAATAAAACTGTGAAATAGGTGATTGCGTGCTTAATTTGCACAAAACATAAAAATTTCAACAGTCCATCGAAGTTCAGAAGCCCAAGTATTTTCAGCTTCTGGCTTCCCTTGAAATTAACAGCGGTACATGATGTCACCGATCGCACTCACCTCAAAGAAGTTGGCTTTTGTATTGGCTTGTTTCTTGGTATCTGAGAAACGTTCCAAGTGAGCATACGGGCTTTTGATATAGTCTAGTGATGAATTCGCATCGTTGTTTGAGAATGCGATTGCTGCGCCAAAAATCATAGACGCGTCTTTGGCGAACGCTCAAAATCACCGAAATTCTCTCTTGAACTTAATAAAGAAGTCAATATTTCTGAAAAACAATAGTTGGTATAAGCAATTGTTGAATTTCACAAATTTTTTACTGATTAGCTACACTGCTTGGAAAGGTTTTTTAAAGTCAGGGCGCGGAGCTGTTGTTTGTAATACAAATGATGCTGTAGATTTATTCCGCATCACTTATACCACCATCACCGGTAAGAAAATTTTACCTGATGAAACCTTAAATATTCACTTTGTTACTAAAGTCAGATTAACAGACTGTTTGAGTGAGTGGATTCTGCACCAAAAAAAAATAACACAAATACTTACAGCAGTAGATACCTATAATCCGCAAAAAGAAATTATTTTGTTCATAAAATTTAACTCTAGTGTGGAGGTTAATATTTTGCAAAATCTTGTCATTTCTCCACCTGAATGCTATCAATATGTTTGTCGAAGACAAGAAGAATTTTTCCCTTATTTGTTATAAATTATACAGTTGGTACATGGTGAGAAATAGGAGGAAAGTGTGAAAAATTTACTCGTAGGTTTGACTTTTAAACACACAGCGCTAATTTCTGTAGCTTACTTGTTGATGACTAGTAAAATTAGCACCGCCAATCAGCCAGTAAATCCGCAACCCCAAAACCTTACAGACGCAACTACTACGCCAATATCAGCAGAAAGCCAAAAGGCTTGTGTAAAACATCCAAAACTCGGCAAATTTTTCTGTGCTAATGCTAAACAATTAGCTCATTTGCAGAAGGGCTTACCAGAGATTGATATTACCGACGCGAAGAGCGAGGATGCTTTGCTTGGAGTTACAGATGAAGAGAGCGATACTGCTGTAGCTATGTTTGGCTGTGATTGTGTTGCATCGATAAATTGCTTGCGCCGCCTACGAAATAGTCTTCCCTAGAATAGGGAGCGGAGTCAGCTTTTAGTTGATGAAATAACTCAAATTTGTCTCATAAATTTAGTTTTGGAAATACCTCATATCAATTCATGGGTTTAATCGATATGATCCCCGAAATAAACACCCAAAATTGTTGGCAACAAGCGTTTATCACTACCAATTTATTGGCAATTGGTTACAACGCTTGGGTTGGCTATTTAGGAGGAGAACGTGGTGTCGTGATTTGCAGCACCAATTCCCCCTATATAGGTATCGCTGGCGAAACATTTAAAGCGCATTTTATCCCACGTAGCAATCTTGCAGCATTCTTAAATGCGTGGTTAGCAGCACCGGATACCTTACTGTTACAAAGACACTTCATGAATGCCCATATTCTTGAAGCTGTAGATAAGTATAATCCGCAGACTGATGTTGTATTCTTGTTAGAGTACGGTCATCAAGCTGGATTTTTCTATTTAACTAATTTACCAATTACACCACCGCAATGTTACCAAACTGTATGCAAAGAATGGGTAGAATTCCAACCGATATTCACACCCTCGACTGGGGAAAAAATATGTCAAGATTAATTCAACATCAAAAAGCACATATTTAATGCTTGCTGAGTAAAATTTTCAAATGAAGGACGACGTTTTGTTCTAGCTAATGCAAATCGGGGCGTTGCAGAGACAGCGGAATGATTTTATTTTCCCTTTTCATTGAAAAACTCAATTCTTGGTGTTCTTGGCGTCTTTGTGGTTCATTCTCCATCCCCATTTATGCAACACCCAAATCGGAATTGTTGGATTTAGGTTTGTAAAGCGATCGCCATACACAAGCCATACACAAAATTAAAATCCAAAATTGCTCTGCATCTTCCCCACTCGTCAATAGAATAGAGAGAAAAGTTGGCGATCGCCGTGCTGATTGCTGAATAACGGGCGAATATATGGTATTTACTTTTGCTTTGTTGACTTTTCGGCAGTTCTCTCGCCGTAACGCAACAGCCTTTCAATTGCACCCAGACGGTTTTCCCAAGCTTTGACTTGGTAGGGATTCTCCGCAGCTTGCAAGCGCATCCAGATCCGAAATTGAAACTGGAAGCGAACTAGAGTTGCTCTTGCTGCTAGCAACTTACTAGCATTGGGTTCAGCAGCTAGTTGATCCAAAGCGCTTTGCAAAACTTCTGCTTGGGCATTAAACTCTGACATAGTCTTGCCAGGCAATCGCAGTTGGTCGTTTTGCGAAACAAACTTCCATTCGCGTAGTAACGCATGATAACGCGCAGCAGCAGCAGCAAAAGGTTGACGTAGAGGTATTGGTTCTTGTTGCGTACCTTGTTCTCTACCTTGAGTGCGACTAAAAACTTTTTGTAAATCATTGTTAAAATTCTCTGCAGCAAAAAGAGCATAACCGCTAATTGGCAAATCTCTGACCAATTGAATCTGATCGAACGCCCCGACTGTTGGTAAAGCAAGCAAGCGAATTCCTGGTACCAATAAGGTAGAGCCTAACTTTGTCGAGGCGATCCAAGGTTGCGCCAATCGCTCAAAGCGCAAGGTATCTTGGGCATAGGTCATGGGGATGATTAAATCTATATCACCCTGCCTTGCCCAAACTTCCCAGTGCTGCTGAATCTTCTGAATGCGTTCTTGTTCTGGTAGGGGAAATACGGCTGCCGATAAAATCAAGTTGGGTCGCTTTGCTCGCAAGTGCTGGGAAACTTCAGCAACAAAGCTATTAACTTGCTGAGTGCGAAATTCCGTCCACTTCCGCCACAGTTCTCCTTGCTTGGGGGAAATCTTCACTGGATCGACACCAGTAAGTTTTTGAAACTGAGTTCTTGCTGCTTGTCCATAACCATAACTTTGCCCTGCACCTGGATCTTGGAAAGGATAGCGAATATAATCTAGCTGCAAGCCATCGACTTGATAGCGGGTAACAATTTCTTCATATAGTCGCAGTAAATACTGCCGCAGTTGGGGATTAGCAGGGTCAAAAAAAGGCTTGCTCTGACCAAGAGGAATCATCTGACCGCGCTGGTCGTAACCTGCCCAATCGGGATGAGCAGCAAGCACTGGCCCCGGATAATTAGGGTTAATGTTGAGAATTTGATTGTGGCGTTTGTTGCCAGCCGCAAAAGTCCAAACCCAAGCGTGTAATTCTATACCGCGAGCGTGGGCTAGCTCAACTGCAGCTGCTAGTGGGTCCCAGCCGCGAATGAGGGGATTTTGCTGTGGAGCAACTTGACTGGGATATATGGTGTAACTAGAATTGACTGTTTCAAAAAATACTGTGTTAATACCTGCTTGTGCCAAACGATCAAAAATTTGAGCAAGTCCGCGATCGCTACCAGCACGAACAATTGTTCCCCGATCGAGCCAAATCGCCCGAATTTCTGGTTGAGCTAATCTGCGATCGACAGGAAATTGCTGCCATAGGGAAGCCTTCGCCATTAGCCAACTAGAGCGAGCTTGAGCATACTTTTTTTGTGCTACTAACTGCTGCAAGTTTTTCACTACTTCCCGTGCTTGTGCCAGAACCTTCTCTTTACTACCAACTGGACTACCAACTGGAGATGCTCCAGATTTAGCGGAAGCGAATTGTGTCTCCTGTGCCTTTACAGACACAGAATTGCCATTGTATGCTGCAGCAGCTAAATGAGCGCTTTCTACTCTACCGATGAGATTTTCTAATTGTTGCTGCAGAGCGATCGCTTCACTGCGGCTAATAGGTGCGTTGGAGTTAGGTATGACATCCAGACGCACTCTATGTTCAAGTTGGTCAATTGCCTCATCTGAATGGAGAAACGTATGACTCGGTAGGGTTCTGGGCTGGGGAGCCGTGGCGGTCTTTTCAGGAGGAGAACCGGAGGTAGAGATAGTGGGGGAAGTAGAAGAAGTGGAGGAATTTCTCCCACTCTCGCTAGAGGAGGTGGTAGGGAGGGAGGTAGAGCAGTTTGACGAAGCTTCTGGTACTTTTTTAATGAAAATAGAGAACTTTTTTAAATGACGATTGAGGGCTGCTTTCAACCAAGCAGTATCGAGATCCACCTCAGAAGCAGCATCTACTCCCCACCGCCAGCCGAACAAGGTAGAACGTTCTGTTGTTAAAACTGCTGGCGAATTATCTTTGGTGTTCCAAACTGCAGCAGTTTGTGAATTTAAGGTATTGGGAATCACCATACCACCGTGCACTGTTCCAGACAGTTTGTCTTGGCTTTGCCAATGATTTGATGAAGAAGGTTGCAACTTCTGGGGAGTGTCAAGGCTATATGCCCAATATCCACCCAAGAGGGTTTGTAGTAATTGCCGCACTCCCGATGGAGATGAACTTCCTACGGGACCGCTAGCAATCAAGCGTCCACCCTTTCTCATCCACTCCTCTAGCGCGATCGCTTGCCCTGGTGTGAGATTCTCTACATTCGGCAAAAATAATACTGGGCGATCGCCCCAATCTGCCGCACTCTTAACGCTTTCTAAGGAAATTACACAATACTTCACTCCCATTGAGCGCAAGCGATTTTCAATTCCTGTCCACTGATTGCTGTTTTCTTGAGTGTGAACAACGCTGAATACAGGTTCAGAGGTTGTAGCATTTACTGGCAAAATATTCACCAGGCTAGACAGTATAAATTTTATTTTAAAAATAAAAAATCCCGCTGTTTTAATATTTCTAAATTTCCCTTTTTTTATGGTTTGTCCCTGGCAGTTCACTATTTACTCCTCACTGATTTTATTTGGTCATTAGTTCTTGGTTTGTACCAAAAACCAATGACTAAAATGACAGATAACTATTTAATACAGGTTTTAATTAATTCTTCAACTCCCCCAACAGTAAATATCTTGGTATCCAATTTACTTGCCAATTCTTCGACGCTCATATCGTCTAAAAACACCAACTCACCATGTTTTAGCATGACGCTTGGCAGTAAAATTCCATTTCCTAAATCTTGTCCTTGTAAATTTAACAACAAATCATGGCCAGTTAGCAATCCAGTTACGGTAATATTTTGTCCCCAATAATCGCTATTCATAGCACGCATGTTTACTTCTAAACCTTCTACGGAATTCAGTCGCTTTAGAATCGGTTGAAATGCTTTTTCCACAGCGTTACCAACTACCCAAGTAAATTTTCGCCGTCCTTTAACTTTTGGTGGTAGCAAATTATCAGCAGCTTGGGCAAAGTTTTTGAGGAATAAACGAATGGAACCAACACCGTTATCGATCTGGGGATAGTCTTCGTATTCAGATTCAGAGGGTAATTCCTCGCCAGCAATTAAAAACCATTCATCTGCTAACCAAGCAAATGTAGAATCAAGCTTTTGACGAAATTGCTGCTGGAGCGATCGCACCTGTTTAATTACTTCTTGTGCTTTTTCTCTAGAAACAGGTACCAGTTCGTCTTGTTGGGGACGAAACTTGGTTAACCCGACTGGAACTACTGCTACTGAAGCAACTGCGGGCACTTTGCCAGTATGAAATGATGCTAAATCTCTGAGAGTTTGTTCCAAATGAACGCCATCATTAATACCAGGACACACCACTACCTGAGCGTGAATTTGCAGTCGCCTTTGTTGGAACCACTTGATTTGCTGCAAAATTTGTCCAGCACGGGGATTTTTCAGCAATCTCATTCTAACTTCTGGTTCTGTAGCGTGAACGGAAACGTACAAAGGAGACAGGCGCATTCTGTCAATTCTTTGCCATTCCCGTTCTGGCAAATTAGTTAAGGTAAGATAAGAGCCATACAAAAAACTCAAGCGATAATCATCATCTTTTAAATACAAACTTGAGCGTTTGCCTGGTGGTTGTTGGTCAATAAAGCAAAACGGACAGCGATTGTTGCACTGGATTAAACTATCGAATAATGCGGTTTCAAATTCTAATCCTAAGTCTTCATCGTAGTCTTTTTCGATTTCAAGATAATGAGTTTTTCCAGTCGCGTCTAAGACTTCCAATTCTAAGACTTCATCAGCGCACAAAAATCGGTAATCAATCAAGTCGCGAGGATGTGTACCGTTAATGCTCACAATTGCGTCCCCAACTTCAAAGCCAATTTCTGCCGCAATTGAATTAGGTAATACTTTTGTAATTCGAGCAGGACGAATAGTAGTCATTGGTCAAGGGTCAAGAGTCATTAGTCATTGGTCATTTGTTATTCCATTTAAACAAAGGACAAATGACAAACGAATATCAACTATTTTTCAACACTCCAGCGGCAATTGACCCCAGTATGATTACGCCAAATCTCAGCCTATATTCAACAAATACCTAATAACTGCGGGTTTTGCGGAAGCACAGCAAACCAGCAATTGCTAAATAAAAAAATATTGCCGATAAAATTACACCAACTACCAAACACACTGTCTCCATCTATCATTCGCGGCTAAAATACTCCTGCACCAATTGCACTCAGAATTGCTACTCCAAACCCCAGGCGATACCATACAAATACCCAGTTGCTTCTTCGTTGTAAGAACTTCAGCAACCAAGCAATAGATAGATACGAGAATACGAAGGTTGAAATAATACCGACAATCAGCGGCAGGAACATGTGGGATACTTCTAGTACATCTTTAGTTTGAACCAGCGTGGCGATCGCCAGCGTTGGCAAACCTAACAAAAATGAAAATCGAGCAGCTGTTTCTCTTTGCAAGCCAATAAATAGGGCTGTCGTCAGAGTTGAACCAGAACGCGAAGCCCCTGGTAGAAGGGCGATCATTTGCCCTAAGCCGACAATAATCCCATCTGGAATTTCTACTTCTTCAAAACCACGCTTGCGGGAACCAAATTTCTCTGCTAAACCTAACAACGTTGCCATCACAATTGACATTCCCGCAATCATCAAGGGACTTTCTAACTCAGCATCTATAACCTTGAGTGTTAAACCACCTAATAAGGCGGGAAACATCCCAATCGCAATCCCCACAAACATTTTCCATTCATATCGCTGCCATTGTTTATGCTGAAATGCTAACCAAGCACCCCCCAAAATGTTGCGAATGTCTTTCCAAAAGTACATGACTACCGCAAAAACGCTACCAAGTTGAATCCCATCAACTGCGGCCTTACTCCATGTCGCCTTCCAGCCTAAAACGTCTCGAAATATTATCAGGTGAGCGGTACTGCTGATAGGTAAAAATTCCGTAATGCCTTGGACCAGGCCTAAAATAAATCCTTGCACTATTTCCCCAACCATGCTGGTTTCACCCGCAACAGCATTACTAGCTGTTTGCATCAGATAATTTCCTACAGGCAATAAAAAATTTATTCCGCCTAAAAACATTGTCCCCATTCACCAGACTCCAGAAACGGCTGCGTAACTTTACCGAATTATCCAACTTTACGTCCTTGAATGAGGTTGTTCCGGGAGGCTATTTTCCCAACAATGTGGTTTTCTCACTCAAAAAAGATACTATGATTATGCCCCAGAGGGGGATATATGTTATGGTATCTTAAATAAGATAAAGTTAAGTAAACAATATTAAAAACTTGATTAACAATCCTTTGTCTTCCTACACTGCTTCTACCTCCGTCAAGACTGACGCTCAGACCCTGGAAAAACAGATCGTTCCTCTTGCTCCCCCTCTGTCTCCCTCTCTCCCTCTCTTATCTTCCTACCGTCAAACATGGTTAGTATTTGCCGCAGCCGTATTTTTGGTATCTGTGCCAGTATTTATCGAAGCACCCTTAGTG
>JANZYY010000903.1 GCA_026419705.1 Fischerella sp. | reverse complement strand
GCTATTGGTAAATCCGCCAAAGAATATGTTTTGGATATTGCAATGGTTTATGAAAAAGTTATTCAGAAAGCTGGTTTAAAGGATAATCAAATCGTTGCTCTTTGTCTTGGAATTCCGGGTTCTGTCAATCCATACAAAGGAACAATTGGAATTGCACCTAATCTCGGATTAAAAAATTTCGATATTAAATCAAATCTTGAAAAATTAGTCAAGCATAAAGTTTTAATTGAAAATGATGTTAATCTTGCAGCTTTAGGAATCAAAGAATTTGGAGTTGGTAAGAATGCTAAAAATATGTTAGCAGTTGCAATTGGAACCGGAATAGGTGGAGGTATAATAATCAACGAAAAAATTTATCGTGGCTCAAATTTTATCGCTGGTGAAATTGGACATATAGTTATTGATAAAGAAGGACCCATTTGTGGTTGCGGTAAAAAAGGTTGCTTCGAAGCTATTGCAAGCAGAACTGCAATCGTAAGAAATATAATCAGTGATGTAAAAAAACTCAAAAAGAAATCAATTCTTGAAAAACAAATTAAGGCTGGAGAAAGAATTAAAAGTAAATCACTATTAAATGCTATTGAGAACAATGACAAGGTAGTTATCAAAAGAATTAATGAATCAGCAGAAACAGTTGGAAGAACTCTTGGCAGCATAAACAACTTGATGAACTTTGATTTAATAGTTCTTGCC
>JANZYY010000902.1:456-697 GCA_026419705.1 Fischerella sp. | reverse complement strand
TAATTATACCGATGATATTTTTGAAGCTTTAAAACTTCAAGACGAGCTTCAATGTAAATATACTGGCGGCACGGTTTTTCATATTTTCTTGGGTGAACGACTTTCTGATAGCCGATCCGTTAAAAATTTAATCAAAAAAATTTTTGAAAATTTTCATTTACCATATATAACCTTAACGCCAACCTTTTCTATTTGTCCTTCTCATGGTTATTTAGCTGGTGAACATTTCTTCTGTCCAAAA
>JANZYY010000902.1:0-446 GCA_026419705.1 Fischerella sp. | reverse complement strand
AAAGAAAAAAAAGCAGTTGCGAAAATAACTGTTTAGTTCAATAAAAAATTATTTTCACCTTACAACACTTGACAACCTTTTTTCTAATAATGTGTTAACACGATGTCAACTAACAACTAACAACTAACAACTAACAACTAACAACTAACAACTAACAACTAACAACTAACAACTAATAACTAATAACTAATAACTAATAACTAATAACTAATAACTAAACCCTATGTCTTGGCAAACAAGAGAAACAACCGAACTTTTCAAAGCCATTTTAAAGTTAAAAACCGTCGAAGAAGCAGAAAAATTTTTTCGTGATTTATGTACCCTTCAAGAACTTTATGAGATGAGTAAGCGTTGGCAAGCGGTGAGAATGATTGATCAAGGCTTACCCTTTCGCGAAATTGCTGAAAAATTAGAAATGAGTACGACAACAGTGGCCCGTGTTGCTC
>JANZYY010000901.1 GCA_026419705.1 Fischerella sp. | reverse complement strand
GAATACGCCACTTTCCTACAACTAAGTAAACTACAACTAAATGTAAACCTCGCTTGCCGTTATAGACTTTTATCAAATTCTCAAAGCATTTAAATTTACCACGTTTTTCTAGAGTTGTCAGGTCAATAATTACCTGTAAAAATGGTCTACGTCCAATACTTGTTGACGACAATACCTTTAAAACTGTTTGCAGTATGTGATGGCGAACTGTACGAATCATACCCCTTGTTGACCAAGGATTGATATTTAAAAACCGACTCAATGCACTCGCAGATTTGGTTTTAGAGTGTTCGGGTAAGGGATGCCCTTGCGCTTCTAAGAATAACCCTAACATCGCTTGGAGGTTATCTTTTTGGTACTGAGTGGGCATCAACTCTTTCAAGGTGTAAACTAACTCTTGGGCGTGGGCAAGCATTGTTCTTGCTGAATTTAGGAATTACACGCCCTTTTTCTCATGTTTTTAGCCTCCTTAGCAAATCTAACATTTGCGATCGCCTCCAGCAGACGGATACGCCATCGCACTCTTAGATGACGCTTTCTGCGTCATCCCGGCATCTTGTCGTTTGGAAAGCTTTCTATGTATTATTACGACTTCAACTAGTTCTATTATTTACTCTACTGTCTGGAAGTAAGATTCTTGAGCTACTGTTATATTTTGCACTCTTTATTTACTTTCTGCGGGTTTATTCGGTTAGGTGCAAGATCTGAG
>JANZYY010000900.1:421-726 GCA_026419705.1 Fischerella sp. | reverse complement strand
TGACTAAACCAATGAATGAATTTCTTAAATCTTATCCACATATAACAAAATATTTTCCAAATGTATTTGAATTTAATGATTACACTCCAAGACAATTATTATCAATTTCATATTTAATTGCAAATAATCATGGATACATTCTTGACGAAGGTGCCCTTCAAATGTTGCTTGAAATTTATACACAACTTTACGAAAATCGCAATGAAAGCTTTAGAAATGCTTTTACAGCAAAAAGTATATTGTATTCTGCAATTACTAAACAAGAACAAAGAATAGCTTCAATATTAAATCCTACAGATGACGAC
>JANZYY010000900.1:0-411 GCA_026419705.1 Fischerella sp. | reverse complement strand
GTATCAGCAATCGAATTCTAATATGCTAATCATTAAAAATCTTAAAAAAAACTTTGGTGCATTTACAGCAGTAAATTCCATTAACTTAGCAATTCCAAAAGGTGAACTATTTGGATTTTTAGGACCAAACGGTGCTGGTAAAACTACTACAATAAAAATGATAGTTGGATTACTCTCTCCTACGTCGGGAGAAATTTTTTTAGACAATATAAATGTATGGGAAAAAAGCTTAGAAGCAAAAAGGAAAATTGGTTATGTACCAGACCAGCCCTATTTATATGATAAACTTACGGGTAAAGAATATTTATACTTTAGTGGTGGACTATATAAACTAAGCAAAGATTTTATTAGAAAAAAAATTAATGAATTAATTGAAACACTAAAAATTGGGGATTGGATAGACCAAAGAAT
>JANZYY010000899.1 GCA_026419705.1 Fischerella sp. | reverse complement strand
AGTAAACTGCTCAATACCTCAATAATTTCACCAAAACGGGCATGAAATTGATTAACTATTTCCTGCCATGTATCGGTTTCGCGCCCTATCAGGGTTGCTGTACAATCAAAAATTAAACGACGACGGGCAAAAATTTGTTCTGTTTTACCCTCATCTTCAATCAACATCACACTGGCATGAGGATTAACAGCAAGGTTTTGAGTGTGAGTTGAAAGACCACTGACATAAATATAGATGTTTTTTGATTCATCCATTACAAAAGGAGCATAGCTAGCATCGGGTATTCCTTGATTGTTAGCCGTGCTGAGAATTGCACTTTGGAATTGTGGAATAAAAGCTTCGTATTCTGCTTGGGCTTTTTCAATACTATTCATACAGTAACAAGGGGCAAACCAGCTAGTTCGCCCCTTATATTGCCATTTCGTTTGTTTCTAATTCAAGTGACGATAACACCCTATCAGCAAAAGAAGTATAAGATAGATTAATTTAACCCCTAATTTGCTTGGATTAAACTTGATTAACCCAACTGCAAAAATTTTTGGTTTTTACGTTTGCACAAGAACAAACCACCTATAGTCAGCATACCTAAAGTAGCGCTAGGCTCAGGCACAGACTTGGGATCAAAACCTGTAAATTTGCCAGTTCCTGCGTGGAAGGAATGATTGTCTGTTTCAAATCCACCCCCTCCGAGTTGGGAAATCACAATCTTATTGAAGATATCATTGCTGCTTTGTGAATAGAAGTGAACATAGCCGTTACCCTGATAGTAAC
>JANZYY010000898.1 GCA_026419705.1 Fischerella sp. | reverse complement strand
AGAGACAGACACCATCATGCAAAGCTTGCCAAAGAACTTCATTGTCGTGGGGCGATCGCAACGGCGGATTCATTTGTGCCAATGTGCCAATTTTTGCATACGCACTAGTATTTAAAAATAAATGTTGCGGTGTCACCTCGGCCGTTACCCAGTCCGGTTTATGCTGACGCAGCAACTCTGCTTCCTCCGCTGTAGACATATGCAAAATATGTAGGCGGCGTTGGTATTTTTGCGAAAGTTTTAATGCTCGTTCGGTTGCTAACAGTGCTGCTTGATTATCTTGGATTTGAGAATGAACTGCTACATCATGAATTCCAACAAATTCTTTTCTTCGCTGGTTGATTCTTTCTTGGTCTTCGGCGTGAACGGCGATTAAGCGATTTCCTTTGGCAAATATCGCCTCTAGAACCTCTTGTCGATCTATCAATAACTGGCCATGCATCGATCCCATAAAAATTTTGATCCCAGGAGTTGGGTTAGCCGCGAGTAGATCTGGCAAATTTTCTGCTGTCGCCCCAATGAAAAATCCATAGTTGACCAGACATTTATTTTGAGCACGCTGCAATTTATCATCAAGTGCTTGCTGGGTGGTTGTGAGAGGACGCGTATTTGGCATTTCTAAAAAGGAGGTGACTCCGCCTTTAGCACATGCACAAGTAGCAGTGAACAGGTCTTCTTTATGTTCTAGTCCGGGTTCCCGAAAATGTACCTGTGGATCGATGACTCCTGGCAACAAAGTTAACCCTTGTGCGTCAATTTCTTCGATCGGTGTTGTGAC
>JANZYY010000897.1:523-780 GCA_026419705.1 Fischerella sp. | reverse complement strand
GACCACATAACCCCAAACATAGAAAGCTCTAGGTCGTTTGGAGCCCTTCCTAATTTTTCAACTATTAAATCGTATTCCTCTTTATTTAAACCAACATCCTTATATGTTAGCATGGCAATCCTCCTTATTAAGTTAATCGACCTTCAATTAACCTTTTAGACATACTGTAAACATCCTCTTCAAGTTCCCTTTTATAATCCTTTAACTTAGTCATCAAATCCTCATCAAAGGTTGCAAGTATTTTAACAGCTAATATC
>JANZYY010000897.1:0-513 GCA_026419705.1 Fischerella sp. | reverse complement strand
CCGGAATTCCCTTTGGCATTTGAACTATCGATAAAAGGGAATCAAGTCCCTCTAAGTTTTTTCCCTTTATAGGAACTCCTATAACAGGAAGGTTAGATATGGAAGCAACCATACCTGGAAGATGGGCAGCTCCTCCAGCCGCTGCAATTATAACCTTAACTCCCCTGCCTTCTGCTTCCTTTGCAAAACAAAACATCTTTTCAGGAGTCCTGTGGGCTGATACCACATCTATCTCATAATCAACATTAAACTTTTTTAGCATATTTTCCGCTTCCTTCATAACTTCATAATCAGAAATGCTTCCCATTATGATGGCTACCTTACCCATTAAAATCACCTATCTTTAAATTGTTTTTTACAAATTCTATTTTTTTATTTACCTCATCGTCAGTATCTCCAATGACTGTTATATGGCCAATCTTTTTTCTATTATCTACATGGTCTTTTCCGTAAAGATGAAGATATATTCCCTCCCCCCTCAGAAAATCCTTAAGACCTTCTATGGTATACTTT
>JANZYY010000896.1 GCA_026419705.1 Fischerella sp. | reverse complement strand
GTCATAGACATGGAGCTACCTACGTTGATTGAATAAAGTGACTAAGTAAATTTGCTTTTTTAAGTTATATATATATTCTTTACATTTATTTGCAAATTTTGTCTCGGGACCATCATACTTAGGCAAGAGTGGGAATTGGGCATTGGGTATTGGGCATTGGAAATAATCAGAAACCAACTTACTAACTACTAACCACTAACCACTAACTACTAACCACTAACTCTTGACTCTTGACTAAATTAATGTATCTAAAAATGGAAAAAGCTGAAGTAATGCTTTACGCAGGTTCAGCAAAAAGATATTCTCCCGTATGTTAGGACTTAATTTTGGTGGCGGAGCTTGTTGCAGTTGGACTTGCAGTTGTGCATATTCAGCAGCTGTTAGGGGTTTACCATCAATCGGCGATCGCGCTGCTGTGATAATTTCTGTCCGTAAGATTTCTTCCGGTGTATCTTCTGGTGGCGGTAATGCGATCGCCACCGTTCCCCAATCGTTAAACAAGCCAAACACGATACTAGTAACAGCTGCCAAAATAGTAAATTTTGTCCCTTTCATTCTGATTTTAATTTTTGATTTTAATGACTTACTTCTATGACAGCGCCTAAATAATATCATGTCTATCCAATTGGCGATCGCACTGAGATGGAGTGGGGCTGTGGGAGAGTGAGCATTGATTGGGAATTGGCAATTGGCAATTGGAAATAACCAGCAACCAACCACCAACCACCAACCACCAACCACTAACTCCTGACTCTTGAATCCTTTGAACAAGCGATCGCAAAAAAGAATCGGTGCAGCCAATCTG
>JANZYY010000895.1 GCA_026419705.1 Fischerella sp. | reverse complement strand
CACCGGATAGTTTGGAAAATTTGCTTAAAGCTGCACGTCCATTTATTCCCGGTCAGATGATTTGCGTGTTTGGCTGTGGGGGAGACAGGGATAGAACCAAGCGTCCCAAAATGGGTAAAATTGCCGCTGAATTAGCTGATGTAACAGTAGTTACATCTGATAATCCTCGCACTGAAGACCCGGAACGAATTTTGCAGGACATACTAGCGGGAATACCAGAAACGATTCAACCAAATTCTCGGAACCGAAAAAATTCACTTTGATGACAGAGAACACGCACGCGACGCTTTAGCAGAGAGGCTAGGGGCTAGGGAATAAAGATTATGAATTATGAATTATGAATTATGAAATTTTTAGCATTCATCATTCATAATTCTTACCTATTCCCCATTGTGTAATTTATCTTTGATATTTCTTGGTTTTTTTTATTTGCTTCACTCATGAATGCTTCTTTCGTCCCGGATCTATCGATTTATCAGTTGACTTTAGAAGTGCAAATGATCCCTTCTCAAGTCTTATCCCTAACTCCTGCTACTCTACTTTCACTGCTAAAGTCGCAAATTGATTTACTCATTGAAAAGCAGATTGCAGCCACCTTATTGGTAAAGCTACCACCAGGAAAAATTTGGCATTCCGAAATTCAGCGTTATCGTCAGCAATTTGGTGAACATGGAGTTATCTATTATTGCCAAGTTGCAGAGAAAGCAAAAGATGTAGAGACGAGAGGTAGCTTATCTGGGGGAGTAGAAGGAGAAAAGAATTACCCATCTCAAAAATGCTTGGAATTCTTGTCCAACAGTCAGATTCGCCGCTGTCT
>JANZYY010000894.1 GCA_026419705.1 Fischerella sp. | reverse complement strand
GTCTGAGAGCAATTAAGACGATCCAAACTCAGTGGCAACGCGCTCAAGAACAAAATAAAGCCACGGAAGCTACAGCCACTGCTGTTAAAGAAATTACCACAGCCCCAACCGGAGAACGGCTTGCAACCTTTTTGCGCGTCACAGATCCTAACAGCAAGTATCCTCTCAACTTACAACAGATGCAGCAGTTGTCAAAAGCTTTACAACAATTTGCCCAAGCAGATTCTGATTTGCAGCAAATATCAGAGGGTATAGCGCGTGGTGTAGCAGGTTGGCAGCGACTGCAAGAGCATTTAGTTAGTTGGATGTACGAGCAAAGTCGCGAATCGATCGGATTTGGCGGTATACCAGAAGAACAGGGCCCTTGGGCAACTTGGGCAAAGCAAGTGAACAGCGAGTTACCTCAAGCATTGTTTCGCACTCTGGCAAGGTCGCAATCTGTAATTGAATTTGCCCAGCAGCAACGCAGCATCACCCTGAGTGACTGGGTGGAAATGACACTAATTTTACAGTACTTGCAACGAGGGTTAGTCCACTGGTTTGACCAACAACCTTACAACGTCAAAGCTGGGTCAAAGCTGTCAATTTCGACATTTTTGACCTTTGCAGTCATCTGGAGTCAGTTGGCAAATGCTTTTGATGGGGATACATCCTACAGCAACGCGGCTTCGCAAGTAATGTTACAAATTTTGCGAATATTTGCTCAGAAACAGTATTTTCCCTTATATGGCGGTATCTTCGCCTCATTTTCCGGAAGCTACTTGCGGGATGCGTTGAATTACCTCGATGAACCGCTGCGTAGAGTCGAGGGAACCCAAGAAAAAGCGCGGATTTTGA
>JANZYY010000089.1 GCA_026419705.1 Fischerella sp. | reverse complement strand
TTACTACTCACTTTGGGCTACAGACTGGTGTCAGTGGCTAAACACACAAAACACCCATCCTTTTGGACAAATAACCAATATCGTTTTTCAAGCAAGTGTTGTTATGCGTAAAAAACTACAACGAGCCTTAAAACCACTTTTAAAAACCCTGTTCCTCCTATTTCTCGTATTCACATTAGCGCTGAGTCAGGCTGACGGAGCGCTAGCAGCCAGTGGAGGTCGGATCGGCGGTGGTTCTTTTAGAGTACCCAGTCGCGGCTACTCGTCACCCCGGACATATGCACCTGGTGGTGGAGGATACTATCCTGCTCCTTATCCAGTTTATCCAGGTGGTGGATTTGGGTTCCCCTTTGTCGTGCCCATCTTTGGTGTCGGTGGGGGGTTGTTTAGCCTGTTGATTTTGATCGCGATCGCCAACTTTTTACTACAATCCTTCCGTCGTGCTGCTGGCGGTGACTATGAAGATGAAGTAGGCTATGGTAGCAACCCTCCTGTTTCCATTACACGTTTGCAAGTGGGTTTGTTAGCTCAGGCTCGCGATTTGCAACCCGAACTCAACCACATTGCTGAAACAGCTGATACCAATACCCCAGAAGGTAGAGCCGAAGTATTGCAAGAAGCCAGCCTCGCCTTGCTCCGCCATCCAGAATATTGGGTGTATGCAGGTGGTGGTACTCAACAAGCGCGTTTAAACGCTGCTGAATCTATATTTAACCGTTTAGCATTGGCAGAACGTAGCAAGTTCACCCAAGAAACTCTATCTAACGTCAACAACCAACTGAAAGCAGCTACTCCCAAAGCTGTTTTACCTTCTAGTGGTGAACTCGACAACCCAACCCGTCTGATTACCGAAGGTCCGGGAGAATACATTATCGTGACTTTGCTGGCGGCGACACTGGGTAAATTTGAAATCCCGCAAATTAACAGTACCGATGACTTGCGTCAAGCCTTGCATCAAATCGGAAGTATCCCTAGCGAACAACTGCTGGCGATGGAAGTGCTGTGGACTCCACAAGCAGAAGGCGATGTCCTCACAGCTGAGGATGTATTGGTTCAATATCCAGATTTGAAACTGGTTTAATGTTTGTGTTGGAAGAAGGGATTTCAAGAAAAAATTATCCTGACTGGGGGGGTAGGCGAGACAGCCCGCCCCTATGCTCACTCATCCCACAAGAAGAATTGGGATGTTTTTTTACTAGGCAAAAGAGTGAACGAACTTGGCAAAACACTAAAATCCTACCCAGATACTACAGCACCGCCAGGAGTGATTTTTCACATTTATGGAATCAGCAAGGTCTATCGCATGGGTGAGGTAGAAGTTCATGCTCTCCGGTCGATTGACCTCGAACTCTACGAAGGAGAGTTTGTGGTATTGTTAGGACCTTCGGGTAGCGGTAAATCAACCTTGTTGAACATTTTGGGTGGTTTAGATGTACCGACTAGCGGTCATGTATTTTTTCGCAACCGTGACTTGACTCACGCCAGTGAAGCAGAACTGACTTCCTTTCGTCGCAACTGTGTTGGTTTTGTCTTTCAGTTTTACAATCTGATTCCCAGCCTTACAGCCAAAGAAAATGTAGCTTTAGTGACTGATATTGCTCGTAAACCAATGCGCCCAGAACAAGCATTGGAGTTAGTGGGGTTGGGCGATCGCCTGAATCATTTTCCCGCCCAATTGTCAGGTGGCGAGCAGCAACGGGTAGCGATCGCCCGTGCTATTGCCAAGCGTCCGGAAGTGCTGCTGTGCGATGAACCCACAGGGGCGCTAGATTTTCAGACGGGCAAACTGGTGTTGGAAGCACTGGAACAGGTAAACAGAGAACTAGGTACTACAACTGCGGTAATTACGCACAATGCTGGTATCGCTGCAATGGCTGACCGAGTAGTGACGATGCGAAGCGGTGAGATTGTCAGCGTGTGGCGTAATGAGATTAAGGTTGCACCTACACAGTTGGAGTGGTAGATAAAATAAAGATTAAAACGCTTTCGGCAGTCCTGCTTGTTTGCCTTGCCGTTCAAAGTAGCAGCCCGCCTCAGAAAGAATCTTTTTCAACTCAGGAGTAAACGACGCACCCATTTAGGAAGCCACCTCTATCAACTCTTGTCGATGGCTAGTTAACTCAAAGCTGATAGAACCAACATAATCAGAAGGCACAATTCTGTTGAGAAAGATGAGTTCCGGAATCATTTCTCGGAGTTTTTGCATAAGAACCTCAATTGTAGAAGCTTCTGTTACCAATCCTGGCACATCTTCGCTAGTTGCAACCCAAACTTCTGCTTCAGCATCCCAAAATGCTTGAACCTTAAATGTAATTTGTTTCATTACCAAGCTGTGACGACGTTATTTTTAGTTTAAAGTAAACGCTTTAATCCTTATGATGTGTAATGGCTAGCCGTGCTGTGCTAACTATGGCTGAGATTGGTCTTTTCCAGCTAATTGTATGCGAGCAAGTTCTGGAAGAATGCCAACGCAACCTCAGTAAAAAATTACCTGCTGCATTGCCAATTTTCACGCAATTATTGACAGCTATCAACCCCGAAATTCAACCGAACCCACCCTTGGCAGAATCGACTGGATGGACAACGGTTATCGAAGCCAAAGATGCGCCAATTCTAGCTGCTGCTGTGTTGGCAAAAGTTGACCGTTGTTGCTTTGATGACACTCATGGTCACAATTGCAGATGCAAAAGACGCTCTAGGCATTGTTGAGTAGTTCAGCTAAAGGCAGACTTTTCCATCCCCACTAACCAACTCTCACAACTTCCTCAACTTTCTTGCCTAACCTCAAAATTAAGATGAGCGATCGCATTGGTTATGGCAATTCTCAGCACGTCCAAAACACAAAGAGTTTTTGACAATGAGGGACAACTACCATGAAAGCCCTCGATCAAAAACTCTTGCGTGACCTTTGGCACATGCGCGGTCAAACGATCGCCATCGCCCTGGTTGTCGCCTGCGGAATTGCTAGCTTTGTCTCAATGCTGAGTGCCTACGAATCCCTCAAACTTTCCCAGGCAAACTATTACGAGCAATATCGCTTTGCCCAAGTCTTCGCCCAACTCAAACGCGCCCCAGAGTCCCTCAAGCCGCAAATAGAGTCCATTCCAGGAGTGGCGCAGGTGCAGACGCGGGTGGTAGCAGATGTCAGCCTCGACATTCCCGGACGGAGCGAGCCAGCCACGGGACGGTTAATATCGATACCAGAGCGGCAAATGCCGATGCTCAACGACCTTTTCATCCGGCGGGGGCGCTACATCCAGCCAGATAGAGATGATGAAGTATTGATCGGTGAAAACTTTGCCAAAGCCCATCGACTAGATTTAGGTGATACCATCGGTGCAGTCATTAACGGACGGTGGCAAAAGTTGCGGATTGTGGGGATAGCGCTTTCGCCTGAGTATGTCTACGCCATCCAGGGAACGGGCGATATTTTCCCCGATAATCTACGCTTCGGTGTTTTTTGGATGGGACGTGATGCTTTGGGAACTGCTTTTGATATGGATGGGGCGTTTAATGATGTGACGCTGACGCTGATGCGGGGGGCTATAGAAGCAGATGTTATTTTCCGGCTCGATCAACTTCTGGAAAGGTATGGCGGATTTGGCGCCTACGGACGCAAAGACCAGCTTTCTAACCGCTTTTTATCGGAAGAAATTTCCCAACTGCAAGGAACTGCAACGATAGTACCGTCTATTTTTCTTGGGATCGCGGCATTTTTACTGCACGTCCTGCTTTCTCGCCTCATTGCTACTCAACGCGACCAAATCGCCGTATTGAAGGCTTTCGGCTACAACAATCTGAGCATAGGCTGGCACTATCTCAAGTTTGTGCTGGCGATTGTTTTCATCGGTGCAGCAGTTGGCACCGGCTTGGGATTGTGGTTTGGTGTTGCAGTCACTCATAACTATACCCGGTTTTTCTCCTTTCCCGTACTCCGCTATGAATTTGGTATTACTCAAGTGATGGGGGCAATTTTTATTAGTGGTGGCGCTGCTGTGATTGGTGCTTTCATGTCTGTGCAAAAGGCGGTTTCTCTACCTCCTGCTGAAGCGATGCGTCCCGAACCACCGGCCCATTTTCGCCCCACCATCATCGAACGTGTGGGATTTCAGGATTTGCTCTCACCAGTCGGTCGAATCATAATGCGAAATCTGGAACGGAAGCCAGTGCAAGCTTTTTTGTCTACTCTGGGAATAGCCCTTGCCGTTGCCATGCTGGTTGTCGGTCGCTACTTTACCGATGCTGTGCAACACATGATTGATGTGCAGTTCCGCAATGTTCAACGTGAGGATGTGATGATTGTGTTCAATGAGCCGCGCCCTTCTCGCGTGCGTTATGAAGTTGCTCATCTGCCTGGTGTTTTGCAAGCCGAACCATTCCGGGCAGTACCAGCTAGGTTGCGCTTTGAACATCGCACATACCGAATTGCCCTGACAGGGCTGGAACCAACAGGAGAACTGCGCCGCTTGGTGGATCGGAAACTGCATACTGTCTATTTACCACCTGATGGTGTGGTGCTGACAACAAAACTAGCGGAAATTCTGGGAGTTACACCAGGCGATGTCTTGACGGTGGAAGTCTTGGAGGGAGCGAGACCTACCCGCAGTGTTGCTGTAGTTGGGTTGGTAGATGAACTGATTGGTGTCGCAGCATACATGGATATCCATGCATTGAATCGGTTGATGCGTGAAGGGGGAACTGTCTCTGGAGCATATCTGGCTGCGGACTCGTTGCAAATTGATAAGTTATATGCGCTGCTAAAACGGACACCAGCAGTTACGGGTGTTTCCGTGCGTGAAATGGCGATCGCCCGCTTTCAACAAACCATTGCCGGCAGTCTCAGTATTTTCACTACTATATTGGTAATTTTTGCTTGTGTAATCGCCTTTGGAGTAGTCTACAATGCCGCCCGCATTGCTTTGTCAGAACGCAGTCGGGAACTGGCTACACTGCGTGTAATTGGTTTCACTCAAGCAGAGGTTGCAGTTGTCCTCTTGGGCGAACAGGCTGTTTTGACGCTAGCTGCAATTCCTCTGGGGTTTGCGATTGGGTTTGGTTTTTGTGCTTTGATGTCTGTTGCCTACAACTCGGAACTTTACCGCTTCCCCTTGATTGTGACGAGGGCGACTTTTGCGTTTGCTTTTGTGGTAGTGGCGATCGCGGCTATTGTCTCTGGACTAATTGTCCGCCGCCAGCTAACCAAGCTCGATCTCATCGCTGTCCTCAAAACTACGGAGTAAGGACACATGAAGCTATTACCATCAGCTAAGCAACCAACTGACCAAAAACCGACTAAAGATAGCGAGGGCTTGAGGAAGCGTTTGCCGAAATTTTCGCGAAAGTTGTTTGCCTATTGTGCGATCGCCCTTGCGACCCTCATCTTGGTTGTTTGGGCATTTCGTCCTGCTCCCATTCCCGTAGACACCGGGCGCGTGACTCGTGGCGAACTGCGAGTAACAGTAAATGCAGAAGGGAAAACTCGGGTGCGCGATCGCTTCGTGGTTTCAGCACCCATTCATGGTCGCCTTGCCCGGATTGAACTAGAGGCAGGCGATAAAGTTGAGCAAGGAACCGTAGTTGCCCGCATTGACCCGCTTCCTTCGACTGCTGCAGTCAAAGAAGCCTTGGCGAGGCTAGCAGAATGGCAGGCACAGCGAGAAGGAGTAGCAACACAGCGACCCAAACAGGCAACCCTAGAACAGGCACGCAAGCGCATCCAGTCAGCACTTGCCGCCCAACGTCAGGCAGAAGCGACAGTCGCGCAAGCCCAAGCAGCACTGGCACAAGCCCGACGCGATAGTCAACGTGCCCAACAACTGCAAGCGGCTGGGGTAATTCCCCGCAAAGACCGGGAAATTGCAGAATTGAATGAAACTACCAAAGCCAAAGAACTAGAAACGGCAAAACTGGCAGCAAAATCTGCTACTGCGGAAGTTCAGGTAGCACAGGCTGCTCTCACTGTCCTACAACAACAACAGAGTGACCCGGATTATTTGCTCAAGGTTTACGATGCCCGGATTGCTGGCGTGGAGGCAGAACTCTCGAAGCTCAAGGATGAAGCAGCCCGTACTGAGATTCGCTCCCCTGTTAGCGGTCAAATTCTGCGGATACTCCAGAAAAGTGCCCAATATGTGACATCTGGCACACCTCTGTTAGAAATAGGTGATGTCTCTAAGCTGGAACTAGTAATTGATGTGCTTTCCAGCGATGCTGTGAAAATTCAGCCTGGGGATACTATTTTAATAGACCGGGGAGCCGATGCTCAGCCAATTTTGGCGAAAGTGCGACTGGTGGAACCTTCAGCTTTTACCAAAGTTTCTGCCCTGGGAGTTGAGGAACAGCGCGTCAACGTCATTGGTGATTTTGTGGATACACCTCCCTCCTTCGGTGATGCCTACCGTGTTGATGTGCAGATTGTGATTTGGGATGAAAAGAATCTGCTGAAGATACCGTTGAGTTCACTTTTTCGCTGCGATCGTTCTTGGTGTACCTTTGCAGTCCAAGATGGTAAAGCTGTTCGTCGCTTGGTCGAAGTCGGACAGCGCAGTGAATTTGAAGCTGAAATTCGGCAGGGACTAAAAGAAGGTGAAGTAGTCATTCTCCATCCCAGCGAACAAATCAATGATGGTAGCCGCGTTACTTTGAGGTGAAATTCGACTACTTTACAATACACAATCTAGTTAATTTGTCAATACCTTATACTGGACTGGAACTCTGAAACAATGTGACTTTGATATAGAGTTAAATCAATGCCTCTCAATGGAAAATGAAATGGAATCCGAGCAAAAAGAGGTGCAAAAATAAGTAAAAATACTTGTAGGGAGTGGCTTTTACGTCAGACTCACGATAGAGCAGCGTCAGATGGAAACACGCAAAGTATTTTACCGTGAGGCCAAGGGCTGGTTAAGTATGAGTGAATATAAGGCGCGTGACGAAACTAGTCTCAAACGCCATGGGATCCTCTTTTTTTTGCCTGCATTTTTATGCATTGGCATCAGTTGACTGGAGGTTTTGGACAACAGTGGGTAATAAAACCTCTCATGAACTTTGTTGAGGTATTGGAAGCCTTCCTTACAGCTGTTGAATTTTGTTTGATTAATTGGTTAAATACCTACATTGATGGATTTTGCTGCTTGCAGCACTAAGTCTGGCTATATTTAGGCTTAGAAATTATCAAAGCACCAAAGAAATATAGTGCATTTTTTCAAAAAAACTACGATCAACCCTTACCCCACAGGCAATTCCCGTGTTAGAAGCATGCGTATTCGCAACAATATTGTGCGGATTTTTGGGCATCGTTCTTAAAAAGAACCTGATTATGAAGATCATCTCTATGGATGTCATGAGCACGGGGGTAATCGCTTACTACGTGCTGGTTGCATCGCGAGATGGCTTGTTCACACCTATTGTTTCAGATGTCAAAAATGGCGCTTACTCCGATCCAGTTCCCCAGGCGGTCATATTGACGGGAATCGTGATCGGCTTTTCGATTCAGGCCTTAATGCTGGTCGGTGTCATGAAGTTGGCGCGGGATAATCCGACATTGGAAAGTAATGAGATCGAGAAGAATAATACGCCATGAGTACCCTTACGATTGCCTGGATCGCACTCCCGTTTTTTGTGGGGTTCATCATTTATTTGCTCCCCAAACTCGATCGCTACCTCGCACTGGGGATGGCTGTCGCTTCTGCTGGATATGCGTTGCAGCTATTTACCAAGCGATCGCCGCTGACACTGCAATTACTGGATAATTTCGGCGTCACATTGGCGATCGACCAATTGAGCGGCTACTTTATATTGACAAATGCGCTGGTAACAACCGCGGTCATTCTCTACTGTTGGCACAGCGGTAAGACAGCTTTTTTTTATGCACAGACCATTATTCTGCATGGCAGCGTTAATGCTGCGTTTGTCTGTTCGGATTTTATCAGTTTATACGTGGCGTTAGAGGTGATCGGTATTGCCGCGTTTCTGTTGATCGCCTATCCCCGGACTGACCGCTCGATTTGGGTGGCCTTGCGTTATCTGTTTGTCAGCAATGTGGCAATGCTGTTTTATCTAATTGGCGCGGTGCTGGTCTATCAGACGCATCATTCGTTTGCTTTTGCAGGTTTGCGTGGCGCACCTCCGGAGGCGTTTGCCCTCATTTTTCTGGGGTTGTTGGTTAAGGGAGGAATCTTTGTATCGGGATTGTGGCTACCGTTGACCCACTCCGAATCGGAAACGCCGGTGTCGGCTTTGCTGTCAGGAGTTGTAGTCAAAGCTGGTGTTTATCCACTGGTGCGTTGTGCTCTGGTTTTGGATGAGATCGATCCCATCGTCAGGCTCTTCGGAGTGGGGACGGCGCTGCTGGGAGTGTTCTATGCAATCTTTGAAAAAGATACCAAGCGGATGCTGGCGTTCCACACGGTTTCCCAGTTAGGTTTTATCCTTGCTGCACCGAAAGTAGGTGGCTTTTATGCACTAACACACGGTCTGGTCAAATCTGCGCTGTTTCTAATCGCGGGGATCTTACCGAGCCGAAACTTCAAGGAACTGCAACAGAAGCCGATCGATACTGGAGTCTGGATGGCTCTGGTCATGGCTAGCTTCTCAATCTCAGGCTTTCCCATGTTGTCTGGTTTTGGGGCGAAGGTGTTGACAACGAAGAATTTGATGCCCTGGCAAGTTATTGCCATGAACTTTGCAGCCTTGGGAACGGCAATATCGTTTGCCAAATTCATCTTTCTGCCCCATGAGAGACGAGAGGGACAAGGGAATATACGACCTGGTTTCTGGCCAGCTACGATCTTGTTAATTGGCGGCCTCATTTTGGCAAATGTTGTGTATTTTGAGGCGTATACCATTGCGAATATCACAAAACCACTCGCCATCATCGCTGTTGGCTGGGTGGCATATTTTTTAATTATTCGACGCTCAGAACTCAAGCTACCGCGTGTGCTAGAGCAATTTGAGCATCTGATCGGGGGAATGAGTCTGATGTTGATCTTGCTGTTCTGGATGGTATTTGCATGATTGGATATCTGAATCTGATATTGCGACTGGTTATCTGGTTTTTGCTCACCGCCAATCTGAGTGTGGCAAATATCATTATTGGCGTCAGCGTTGCACTCCTATTGCCGGGAAGCCCCAAAAGCCCAGGAGCATTGAAGGATTGGCTGCGAGCGCTCGGTGAGGTGATCGTGGCAATTCCACAAGCCTATATTGAAGCATTTGAAATCATCCTCCGTCCGCATAACGAAGAACATGTCACCTTGGAACGAGTCCCACCACGACGGACACCCGGTCTGATATTTCTGGATGTATTTATCATCACCTTTACACCCAAGACCATTGTCTTAAAATACCACGAAGAAGGCTGGTACGAAGTGCATCGAGTGCGACGGAGGAAAAAGACGTGACCTTAGTACTAATAGCAATGATTCTGGCCCTGCTCATCCCCATCTACGAGGCATGGCAAGATGATGATATCTGGCAAACGATGTTGGCATTTTCAAGTATCGCTACCAAAACCTCAGTTACGATCCTGGTTGTATCCGTCTTGCGCGATGATTGGACGATCGGTGTTGTCGGGGTAATTATCCTGAGTGTGGGAAATGCCGCATTAATGCTGCTAGCCCATGTGATCAAACGCATGAATGATGGATTGAAGGGCAATGTATGATTGACATATTTAGTTATATCTGCATAGGTATAGGAATTTTCTTCTGGTTTTGGGGCACTTTTCCCTTGCTGGGCAAGCGATCGGTCTTGTTTAAATTGCATAGTCTTTCGGTTGCCGATACCCTCGGTTCGATCGGTATTGTGATTGGGCTGCTGTTGAGGATACCCGGTGAATGGCCGTTACTTATCCTCGCCATCATCTCCTTAGCGATTTGGAATACAGTACTGGGGTATGTATTGGCATACTGTTCCAGTAGCGGAGGTAACAATGACCGATAGCTATGTCTATGTCATTACCGCCCTGCTGCCCTTGGCAGCCTCTATGGTAGTACTTCAGATCAATCCATACCATGCCTTGGTCATCCGCGGCATCCTAGGAGCGGTGGCGGCAATGGTATATGCAGTTTTGGGAGCAGCGGATGTTGCTTTGACCGAAGCACTAGTAGGTACCATGCTCGCGATTACTCTCTACGCAATTACAGTGCGTTCATCGCTGGTCATGCGTCTTGGTGTAATCAAAGACGAATCGCTCGGGGCAGATAAAAATCGCTATTTTGAGCAACTGATCGATGAGTTACAAACCATTTTTGGCAAACGCCACATGCGTCTTGAGTTGATGACCTACACGAATACGCAGGCTTTGCATCGGGCGCTGATGGAAAAAGAAGTCCATGCGATCTGTGCTCCTTCGGAATACAGCGATCGAGACGGTGCCGTGCCTGGAGACGAAAAGCAACTCTATCACACTGCGATCAGGATTCAACGTATCTATGACATCATCCAAAACGAACTTTCATTACCAGGGACAACCCTAACCTATGTAAGTACACCAGACTCAGGGAAGAAGCATTCATGAAATGGATATACATCATAGCAGGGATAGTGCTGTTCATCAAAATGCTTGTCATCCCCAACCCGGCGCCGGACTTATCGGTCTCTATCGTCGAGTCGGTTGTGCGAGATAGTGGAGTGCCGAATGCGGTTTCGGGTATCATTTTCAGAAATCGTCTGTACGACACTATCTTTGAAGTAGTGGTATTTACGATTGCGATTTTGGGTGCTAATTTTCTGCTGGCTGATGAAAGACCATCCTGCACCATCTATCAGTTCACAGATCAGCCATCCATTGTGCTGGCGCGCCTGGGAGCGACAATTGCTGCGTTGGTGGGTATTGAACTGGCGATTCGGGGACATTTGAGTCCGGGCGGTGGTTTTGCCGCCGGGGTGGCAGGTGGAACGGCGATCGGTCTTGTGGCGATTACTTCATCATCGCAGTGGATGCAGGCGCTCTACAAGCGCTGGCATGCTGCTACATGGGAGAAGGTTTCAGTTCTGATTTTCATTGTCCTGGCAGTTATCACTCTGGCAGGATTGGAATTACCGCACGGAGAGTTGGGTGCTCTGGTCAGCGGAGGGGTTATCCCCCTGCTCAATATCCTGGTCGCAATCAAAGTCGCGTTGGGGTCGTGGGCGGTTATTTTGGTTTTTATTCATTATCGAGGATTATTGTGAGAGATGGAGGTTGGGAATTGGGGATCGGAAAAACAAGAGGGGGAAGGGGAAAAGGGGAGCCAGCGCGTTGCGGAGGTTCCCGAAGGCTGGAGCCGGAGCTTGTATCCGGCTATGGAAGCCCGTTCCGTTGTAACGACTGGCAACAAAGGTGAAAGGTTAATAAATTCCTTTACCCTTTTTCCTTTAACCTTTACCCAATGCCGAATTCCCAATCCCCAGTCCCCCACTACGCCGTTACAGCCGCCATTGCCTTGTCAACAATTTGCAACGCCGTATCTACCTCTTTTTCTGTCACTATTAAAGGTGGTACAAACCTAACCACTTTAGCTCCAGCTGGCACAAGCAATAAACCTTGATGAATTGCTGCTTTCACCACATCAGCGGCGGTAAGTTCTGTATCTGCTTTTAACTCCATGCCATCGATCAAACCCCAGCCGCGCACTTCGGTGATGTGATGGGGATATTTAGCTGCGATCGCCCTCAATCCAGTTCGCAATTGCTCACCCCTGTGTTGGACATTCTCTAAAATGTTCTCTTTCTCCAATGTCTGGCAGACAGCGAGAGCGACGCCACAAGCAAAAGGATTACCGCCAAAGGTGCTAGCATGTTCTCCTGGCTGGAAAACATCACAGAATTTTTTACACATCATTGCGCCAATGGGGATACCACCGCCTAAGCCTTTGGCACTAGTGAAAATATCCGGCTCAACACCAAGATGTTCGTAGCCCCATAACTTGCCACTGCGTCCCATCCCGACTTGCACTTCATCAAAAATTAGCAGTACGCCCGTTTCATCACAAATTTGCCGCAGTTTCTGAAAGTAGTTCACATCCCCCGGACGAACGCCGCCTTCTCCCTGCAATGGCTCGATCAAGATCGCTGCAACGCGGTAATCACCCTCATCCAACTCGCTAATCGCTGTTTCTACTGCTGCAATATCGTTATAAGGTACGTAGTGGAATCCCGGTACTAATGGATTGAAATTTTTTTGATACTTTGGTTGTGCCGTCGCGGTAATCGTTGCTAAAGTCCTGCCGTGGAAACTAGAGTGAGCTGTTAGAATAATTGGCTGTTCAATTTCCAACACTGTATGTGCGTATTTACGCGCAAGTTTAATCGCAGCTTCGTTTGCTTCCGCCCCTGAGTTACAAAAAAATACGCGATCGGCGCAGGAATGCTCAACTATCCATTTTGCCAATTCTCCCTGTTCGGGGATGTAATACAAATTAGAAACGTGATGCAGTTTTTGAATTTGGCGTGTGACTGCTTCTACCATCACTGGGTGAGCGTGTCCCAAGGTGCAGGTGGCAATTCCTGCGACAAAGTCGAGATATTCTCGCCCCTCGGTGTCCCAAACACGACATCCCGCACCCCGTTCTAATGCTAGGGGAAACCGCCCATAGGTAGACATGACAGCTGCATCGAAGCTATCAGCATCAAAGGGGTTAGATAACACAGAATCTGACTGTGAGGTCATGGGGTGTTGTTGAACAAGAGTTTCTCCGCTCACTACTTTGCTGCTCCATATTAACTAATACAACTGTCTCTTATACACATCT
>JANZYY010000893.1 GCA_026419705.1 Fischerella sp. | reverse complement strand
GCTATGGGCTCACCGCCACCAAGCAGCTGAACGACACCCTCACCCTGGCCCTGGAGGCCGGCCAGATGCGTTTCCGTGAGTACCGCTACGACGACGGTCAGAGCATGCGCTTCGGCACCGAGACACGGGCGAACGCCGCCCTGGTCCGGCGCCTGTATCTGCAACCGCAGGCGAGGCTGCGGCTGGACGGCAACGTGGAACTCAACTTCCTACGCCTCACCCGCGACGTGGAAAACGGCACCAAGGCCACGGCCACCGGCGGCGACATCCTCTACGGCGTACTGGGTCTGCGCCTGTACAAGGACGCCCTGAGCCTTGCGCTCGCCGTCAAGCGCCCGATCTGGACGCGGCTGAACGAGGAGGATCAGCAGCAGGGGGCCGAAGGCAAGGAGCGCTTGCGCACCCTCCTCACCCTCTCCACCCTGTTCTGACCCCTGAAGAGCCACCAACCACTCCATCCACTGACCACTAACCACTAACCACTATCCACTAACCACCGCCCCCAACCCCTCACCCTTCGCATGCACCTCCCCGACGGCTTCCTCTCCCCCCACACCTATCTGCCCGCTTATGGCCTGGCGGCGGCGCTGTGGTGGGTGGCGGTGAGGCGGCTCAAGAGCCGTCTGGACGCCGAGGTGCTGCCCTGGCTGGCGGCCATGACCGCGCTCGCCTTCGTGCTGATGCAGGTGAGCCTGCCCCTGCCCGGTGGCAGCAGCGTGCATCTGACCGGGGTGGGCCTGCTGGCGGTGGCCTTCGGGCCGTGGACCACCTATCTCGCCCTCACCCTGGTGCTGGCGCTGCAGGCCCTGCTGTTCGGCGCAGGTGGGCTCACCTCCTTGCCCGTCAACGCCCTCGCCC
>JANZYY010000892.1 GCA_026419705.1 Fischerella sp. | reverse complement strand
AAGGAAATGCAGGCAACATCACAATTAAAGCTCCCACTGGTACAGTCTCTTTTGATGGTAAATCTAGTACAGCCTTCAGCAATGTAGAAGCAGGAGCCGAGGGTAGGGGTGGAGTCATTAATATTACCGCCAGATCGCTTTCATTAACCAATGGAGGACAACTGAATACCTTTGTCCGTAAAGCTGATGATACAAAACCCGCAGGTATTGGCGATGCTGGTAATGTGAAGTTAAATATCACTGATGGAATTAATATTGCAAACATAAGCGATAGTGACATTCTCACTGGTATTTTCAGTGATGTAGAAAGTGGGGCAAGGGGTAACGCGGGTAATATTGATATTGATATCATCAAAGGATCGCTGTTTCTAATCAATGGCGCTGAACTGGACACGAGTAATCAAGGGCAGGGTAATGCTGGTAATATCAAAATCACCACAGCGAAAGATATCCGCTTAAATAACGACGCATCAATTACCGCCAATACCAAAGGCGGCCAAGGTAACATCAGCCTGAACTCCCGTAATTTAATTTTACGTCGCAACAGCAACATTACCACCAACGCTACAGGTACAGCCACAGGTGGGAATATCACTATTAATACCGACAACATCGTTGCTTTTCCCAACGAAAATAGCGACATCACCGCCAATGCTTTCAGTGGAAGCGGTGGAAAAATCACAATTAACACTCAAGCTTTGTTTGGAATGGTGGTGCGTAGTCGGGCAGAACTAGAGCGGCTTTTGAACACAACAGAACCAGCGCAATTAGATCCAAATAAGCTACCTACTAATGACATCACAGCCATTTCGCAACAAAATCCAACCTTGAGCGGTACTGTTACAATCAACACTCCAGATATTAACCCCAGTCAGGGGTTAACTGAACT
>JANZYY010000891.1 GCA_026419705.1 Fischerella sp. | reverse complement strand
GATGTTTGTGGCATGAAACCAGGGACAGGTATGCATCCGCTCATCGAGGTCTGTTTCCTGGGTATCGACATGACGGTCGAAGTGAATGATTCCAACTTTTTTGTCACCCAAGTGACGGCAAATACCTCGTACTGTCGGAAATCCAATTGAGTGATCGCCCCCCATAATGATGGGAAATGCCCCAGAACTAAAAATGTGAGCAATACCTTTAGAAATCTGGTCAAAAGACTTTTCGTTATTTGCGGGAATGGTAAAAATATCACCTACATCACACAAGGTAATTTGCTCACGCAAATCAACGCCTAGTTCAAAGTTATAAGGGGTGTATAATGCGGAAATGCGGCGAATTCCTTGGGGACCAAAACGAGTTCCGGGTCGATAGGTAGTTCCAGAATCATGCGGTACACCTACAATTGCAACGTCGTATTCGCCGACTTTGCGCACATCTTCTAAATAGGGTGCTTTCAAAAAGGTATTAATTCCGGCAAAGTGAGGAAGTTCACCGCGAGAAAAGGTAGGAATGGAGCGATCGCTGATACTTTCAGCTGCTTCTAAACCAAACTCTAATCCTCGAGAAACTTCCTGCTGCCATCCTGTTAGGGGCAAATTCGCTTCTTTTTCCAGGGCCCGATTCGCTTGTGTTGCAGGTCGCTGGAAATGAAAATTGGCGTCAGTAAAAGATTGATCGGTCATGTTTCAAAATATGACTTCTAAACAATTGTAAGGAAAAAATGACAGCCCGGGTAAGTCATAACAGTTAAATTTCTGCTATGCACCTCCCGGGCTTTTTTCCCGCCGTGTAGCCAGTTTTTTGCGAAACTGGGTGCTTCTCTTGGACCAGTCGTTTAACTTGTTAGAATTAAACCGGAACCCTAGAAACTACAAGAGTTACTGGTTAGTAG
>JANZYY010000890.1 GCA_026419705.1 Fischerella sp. | reverse complement strand
TCTTGGTGGTGAAAAAGATCATCTTTAAACCACTAAGACACTAAGACACAAAGAGTACTAACACCAACTGTATTGGGCAATAAGGGATTGCCAACAAATAAATTATCCAATCTTGTGGGGCGGGCATCTTGCCTGCCCAAACCAAACGGCTACTTGTGTCGCCTGCCTCCACAATAAAAAGATGTTGGGTCTAATTACTTCGACCCAACCCACAAAATTTATTCCACTAAATTAGAACAGAGGCGCTACAACTCTCTCGGTGCATTACGCTGAAGCTAACGCACTTACCAGAATTTCGGGTTTTATTTAGTTGACTTAACTTAGTGAGAAGCAAACTAAAAATCAGACGGTAAAAGTAGTCTGTCAATTTCAACAATCACACCATTTGTGGTGGTGGTAGAAGGATGCTTGGCATTAGCATCATTTAATTTGACTGTGCCATCAGGGGTATCAGTAATTTTGACTTGACTGCCTTCGAGAGTTTTGATTAAGCCACTATTTACCTGTTCAGGAGTGATCTGACCAGATATCAAATGATTTTTCAAAACTTTAATACGGTTTTCTGGCTTGCTATATTGCTTGAAAACATTATCAGGTAAAGCATTAAAGGCTTCATCTGTGGGAGCGAAAATGGTGAAATAACCAGGTTTCTTGAGCGTGTCGAAAAGACCAGCTTCTTTCAACTCATCAACGAGATTGGCATATTTGCCATCCTTGGCAAGGGTATCAGCAATAGTGCTGTTGGAGTTGCGATAGGGATAGTTCCTATAAGCAGAGGGTTGAAATAAAGCTAAGCGTGGATAAAAGAATTTTCTAGCTAGGACGGGAGAAGCAATCATGGTTGTGACGCCAATAATGCTTATTAACCAAGCCAATTTGACAAACAATTTTTTGCCATTTAAGGCATGAGAATTTCGAGGAAACATAGGA
>JANZYY010000889.1 GCA_026419705.1 Fischerella sp. | reverse complement strand
CACTACAAGATAAGCCCAGATAGCCATAGCACCGCTTAGTTCGACTTCGGATCGATCGGAAGTTTCTTCGATCATTTTTTTCACGTTTCGGCCAATGATGTTGGCTGCCGCTTCAGGCGGGGTAACCAATGTAAGACGACCGCCAACTTCGGTAATTTCGCAGCCAGCATACAGCAAATTGTTCGAGAGGGAAAGGTCAATACGCATTTTTGTTCTCCTTGTTGTTGTTAGCGTATGTAATCATTATCACCTTGGCTTTTGGATTGTCAAGCCGGTTAGCCAAATTTTTTTTTCAAATTTTTCCAAAAATCACCAAATTCGATTAAATCGCGTATAAAGCGTTTTCTCCGTCAATTCGGGGTTTTGATCGAATTGGATAAGAAAATGCGTTATACGCGATTTTAGGGGCCTTAGAAGGGATTTTATAGTTTGTTTTCGCTCGATTTTTGTCTAGGATTGGTAGGATCGGTTGATCGGTTGGATCGGGTTATGAAAAAAAAGATTTTTTTTCTTTCTATCTACTATCTACTATCTACTATCTACTATCTACTAATTACCTAAATACTTGAATTCGAACGACTTAGGTAAAGTCGAAAAAAATTTTTTTAAAAATTTCTTTTTCGCGGCTTGACTTTCTCCCATATGTGTCTGACAATTCCATTGTCAAGACAATTAAACCTAAACGGTGACTTATGAAGCTTTCGCTTGAAACTCTGTTGGAATCGATCAGTGACAAGAACCTCTGGGTAAAATTCCTTAAACTCGCGAAAAACTACACGGAGTACGATTCGAGAAATTCGCGAAAGGTCCGGAATAACCTAAAGAAACACAGTATCATCAAAGTCACCGGTGGAGTTCTTAACAAAGAAGTTCTATTTTTTACAATCACGCTCGACAATGGGCGTGAATACCTAGTAGTAAAGGACTTTGTAAACTAT
>JANZYY010000888.1 GCA_026419705.1 Fischerella sp. | reverse complement strand
CATAGTTTGTAGTGAGTACTTAAGTACTTACTACCAACCAAGAACATTTGTAGTCATTTTTTGGAGAAACGGTATTACTCTAACTCTTCCTTGTTCTTATCTTCATTCAAAGATTATTGAATTTGGTGTTCTGAATGAACTACCCCTCTCGTGAGATTGTGTAGCTTTTACCCGCTAACTTTGTTGCCAATCCAGAGTTGCACTAGCAAAGAAGATTGGTAGCATAATGCAGATATAAATCTTCCGCTGAGTAGAGACCAAACTCATCTACCATGTCCAAATTAGGCTTTGCACTAAATAGGGATGAAAATTTAACCACTAAGTCACTAAGACACTGAGAATTGAATTTGTCATAGACGAATGAATTCATCCTGTAAATATGCAACGCCCCAAATTAAGGTGATTGAGAGTTGGGGTAACTTGATTCCATTTCAACAACACTCGTCAGCGACCAGTTGCTGAGGAATTGTAGTAAGAGCAGGTGGTAAGCTTGATTGTATTTCCAGTGAAAAGAAAAGTTTTGGGTGCGATGCTCTTTCCGAGTAGAGCGATCGCACGCTGGTGCAATCAACTCGCGTGTTAATGATCTGCATGGATGATGTTACTGCCATTAGAATAGATGAAATTGGCAAATTTTGCTACCAATTCCCGTCGATTGGGGCAGTAAATCAATAATATTCTGTTGGATTTGTCATGATAAAATTGTAACATCGAAATACTAATGTCTGCAATAGTAGCTATACATTAGCTGCATTAAGAGGACAAAAATTGTATATGATTTTTCATAAAATTTTCTTAATAAAAACCTGTATTACCCAGTGACTGGGTTATGATTACAGTTTTAATACCATTTCTCCAAAAGATGACTACAAATGCTCTTGGTTGGTAGTGAGTACTTAAGTACTCAATACGAACTATGTGTAGTTCTATTTTTGAGAA
>JANZYY010000887.1 GCA_026419705.1 Fischerella sp. | reverse complement strand
AAATTTTTGGAGACAATTTTTGCCTACTTAGAAAATTATGTCAAACAATCAGGGGAAGATATTCAGAAAATCATTGTAACCGGACCTCAGTTAGATCATGGACATTTAATGTTCCCCGGTAAACAAGACTTTCTCGGTTTTCAGAAGATTCCTTATCAAGAAGGTGAACAAATGGAATCTGTGGTAATTAATAGTGCACTTTTTCCTACTCGGATCTTCCAAAAAGTATTATTTGATGAAAAATTAGTTTACGGTTGTGACGAAATAGATTTGACGACGAGAGCCGTCAAGCAAGGATTTCAAATCAAACTTTGCCCAGAGGCTGTAAATATTCACTTGCCATCGCTTATTAATCGTGACTTCTATAAACCATATCACGAAGCTTCACGAATTTATGTTACTTTCAAGCGATATTTATCTACCGAACAAAAGGCATTCAAGGCTTGTTTTTACTTAGTAATAGCTTCGCTACACACAACTGCTCACAGTTTTAAGTTAGCAGGCATACAAGGAATTGTAAAGACAATTCAGACTTTGCATTTAGTATTATCTTATTTGTCTCTTGAATATTCCCGAAAGTAAGTAGTGTAAATTTGAGAAAATTATGTCTGAAAAATTTACAGTTTCTGTTTGTATCTGTACAAGAAATAGACCAGAGAATTTAAAAAAAGCGTTAGATTCTCTAGAGCAATCCACCTATCCCATCCATGAAACAATCGTATCAGATGACAGTACTAACAGTGATACCGAAGCCCTAATCCATTCCCACTATCCAACCGTGAAATACTTACCTGGACCGAGAAAAGGTCTAGGAGCTAATAGGAATAATGCTTTAAAAGCTGTCACTGGTTCTCATGTACTCTTTCTCGATGATGATGCTGTTTTAGGTGAGAAATTTTTGGAGACAATTTTTGCCTACTTAGAAAATTATGTCAAACAATCAGGGGAAGATATTCAGAAAATCATTGT
>JANZYY010000886.1 GCA_026419705.1 Fischerella sp. | reverse complement strand
AAAAAGAACATTTGGATGCTTTAATTAACATCGTCAAAGAGATTGATGAAAGTTAAGTTCTATGACCGTAAGGCTGAGGAGGTGGAAGTATGTTCAGGAGGTTGCTGGTTACTCTGATATTAATCACCATGTTGGTAACAGGGTTTGGAAAAGTGCTACGGTTCTGGACAACACCTTTCGTGAGCCAACCTGAGAAATTCTACGAACCATTGATAAAGCAATTCAAGGAAAAAACAGGTATCGATGTGGAAATATCGGTTGTAGCCTATGCTGACGCTGTCGCAAAGATTCAGGCCGCCGTTGCTGCTGGTGAAGCACCGGATCTAGTGGCCGTTTCGGAAGGAAGATTCATGCCTTTAGTGAGATTTGGTAATTCCCTTTATGAACTTGACGGGTTCTTAAGTAAGGAACTCCTCAGTAGAGTTGTGAGACCACAGCTACTTGAACAGTATAGAAAAATAGCAGGAGGAAAGCTTTATGTGTTTCCAATATGCTTTTGGACGTACTTGGGAGCTATCAATATCGATATCTTTAAGAAAGCGAATGTGCCCCAGGAGTTCATAGAGAAAATGACTGATCCTAACAAATATTACACTTGGGATGATTTAGTAGAGCTCGCCAAGATGGTGACTAAAGACTTCGATGGTGATGGAAAAGTCGATCATTGGTTGTACGCATATCCAGGTGGAGAAGATTGGGTGCATCCATTCCTCTTGTGGTATTGGAACGCTGGTGGTAGTCCTGATCTGTTACAACCAGATGGAAAACCAGCCTTCAACACACAGGCAACAATAACAGCTTTGAAATTCTTATTGTCGCTCAAGCAAGCTGGTTATATGCCTCCAGGTGTTGAAGTTTTGAGTGCTGGTGACGCTATAGACATGTTCACATCTGGAAAGACTGCTTGGATAAACAACGTTTGGCCATCCAACTCACTCGTTGTGTGGCCACAACAATTCAAGAACCTTAATTTTAGACTCATTTATCCTCCTGTTGGACCAAATGG
>JANZYY010000885.1 GCA_026419705.1 Fischerella sp. | reverse complement strand
GAGACAGGTTTACAGCTATTCTTTGCAAACACATAACCCACCAGATACACCTGTTCGCCACTGTCCAACGTGCGGGGTGAAATGAACTCCACCTCATGCAACAAGCCTTCATCCGCCGACTGTTGGGGATAGTTCAATGCTGTGCTGGCGTAGCTACTCAAAAATTGCCGTCGGAATAGATGTTCGTTTTCCCAGGGGAGGTGAATTTTATAGTCACCATTTGCTTTCGTTGCTGGATAGAAGTAGGTATAGGCTAGTTGCTGGTGCACTTGCTCACCAATGGCTTGATATAGCCTCGAATCTGTTGCAGGTTGATGGTGTTCACGGGTTAACCGCATCGTCAAAGCACCCCAAAATACCCGCCCGGTCACATAGGGACGGGTGCGCTGTACATTACCCACTTTGCCGCAGCCAATATGCATGGGGGATTTGAGCTTGAATACGATTCGATAGGGTGTCCAGGTCACTCCACGCCCTCCCGGTTATTCGACTGTCCGCCACTGGAATCTGACTCCTGTCGTGCTTTAGCGCCATAACGGGCATAAATCAACATTTGCTCCAGAGTTTCCTTCGCAAGCAGGAGACGTTCTAAGTTCACTGTCACCTTCGTGGTAATGTGCGAGAGAATATCATCTGGCTTGTTACTAGTCGGTTTGCCCCAACCAAACTTTGAACCATCATCACCATCACCCAACAAATCAAGCATCTCATCGACCACAATTTTGCCATTCTCTTTCCCCTTTGCCAGCAGATAGAGAAAGCAGGCGTAGACCCCTTCTTCTTGGAGAACACCTAATGCTTTGGTGACAGTGGTTTCTATCTCTTGATTTGCTTGTTTAACTTTCTCTTGATTTGCTTGTTTAACTTTCTCTTGATTTACTTTTTTAAATATCTCTTGGGCATGTTGGGCGGCGAGGCGATCGAGGTTGATCGGTTTATCATTCATGATTAGTTATCTCCTATGTATGAACCACCAAGGCACAAAGGGCACAAAGCGATTTCTTAGTGTTCTT
>JANZYY010000884.1 GCA_026419705.1 Fischerella sp. | reverse complement strand
AACCTACACCACTCCAGATAAAATCATTTTTGCGGTGGATTTCCGGAAAAAAGAAAGCTGCTAAGTAAATCGCTATACTACCGAAGCCTACTGCCAACGCCAGGACATGTGCTAGCATTTTGTGGTTTCTCCTTACTACGTCATTGGACTATGGATTGTTGGTAGTTGGTGGTTATTAATTGATTGTTGATGGTTGGCAGTTCCAAACAACAAACAACAAACAACGAATAACAAACAACATAACTACCCAACCACTAACTAATTTTGCAAATTTTACAAAACATTGTTGATTTGAATACAAATAAAAATTAATTATCTGTGTAGATTGTGTATTTATACTCTATGCCCGAACTTTTAATGTCTTCTTTAGGGGAGAAGTGATGATCTCGGACTACCCTAAAGATAAAAGAATCTGGAAGAGTTAGCCAAAGACTTTATGACACTACAAAGCTTCGGTGTGATTGGCTTAGCCGTGATGGGAGAAAATATCGCTCTCAACGTTGAGCGTAACGGCTTCCCAATCGCAGTTTATAACCGCTCACGTGATAAAACCGATCGATTCATGGCGGAGCGCGCCCAGGGTAGAAACGTCAAACCTGCTTATACTTTGGAGGAGTTTGTCGCTTCTCTGGAACGTCCCAGGAAAATTTTAATCATGGTGCAAGCTGGGAAGCCTGTGGATGCTGTGATTAACCAGCTCAAACCCCTACTTGATGAAGGCGACATCATTATCGATGGTGGCAACTCTTGGTTTGAAGATACGGATAGACGCACGCAAGAATTAGAACCCGCTGGGTTTCGGTATATTGGTATGGGCGTGAGTGGCGGTGAAGAAGGGGCGCTTAACGGTCCCTCATTAATGCCAGGAGGTACTGAAAGTTCCTATCAGTATCTATCGCCAATTTTCAATAAAATTGCTGCTCAAGTCGATGATGGTCCTTGTGTTACCTATGTCGGTCCTGGTGGTTCTGGTCACTATGTGAAAATGGTACACAATGGCATTGAGTACGGCGATATGCAACTGATTGC
>JANZYY010000088.1 GCA_026419705.1 Fischerella sp. | reverse complement strand
GGGCTAGAGCCGCTAACTACGAACTTTCACAACCGATCAAAACTAATACAATAGACCACTAGGTTTCGCTTTGTTGGATAAAATCACGTAGTCTTGCACGAACGTCTTCTGAAATCAATAATTACTATCCGAATGGGACTCATAGATATCAGTAAACTAGAGATACTTGGAAAGCAGCAAACAGAGGCATGACAATGATTGCTACTCAAAACCAAAGTTATATTTCTCCAGAAGAATATCTGCGAACAGAGGAGCAAAGCCCAATTAAGCACAAATATATTGATGGGCGTGTCTATGCAATGGTAAGGGCACTTGATCCCCATGTCACCATAGCCGGAAACTTATTTGCATTACTGAGAAACCACGTCCGGGGAAAGGGATGTCGGGTTTATATCTCTGACATGAAGGTTCGGATTGAGTCACTGAATATTTTTTACTATCCTGATGTGATGGTGACTTGTGATGAGAGGGACAGAGAATCTGCTGCTTTCAAACGTTATCCTTGTTTAATTGTCGAGGTTTTGTCTAAATCAACTGAAGCGTTTGACCGAGGAGATAAGTTTGCAGACTACCAACACCTGGAAACGCTTCAAGAATATGTTTTAATTAGCACAAAGCGCCAACGGATAGACTGCTTTCGTCGCAATACCGAAGGGCTGTGGGTGCTACATTCATTTACTCAGGGAGGCAAAGTTTACCTAGCCAGTGTGGACTTTTACACTAGCATAGATGAACTGTATGAAGATGTCACACTTACAGATAACGAATTAGAGATAGAGGACTGTTGAACTTATTTTGGCAATTGCAGATCCTTGGCGATCGCATCCAGATACGGTTCAAAAACTGCCAAATGCTCCAGTTTCTCAAACTTGCCTGTTGTCGATCCCGGGTCAAAAGCAGTAGTCATCACATAAAGATTTTTACCATCAAAGGTAACATAACCGAGATGTTGTTCTTGTACTCCACCTTGGCGCTTCAGTCCGACAAATCCATAGCGTATTCCCGGAAGTTTACCAACCTGTACTTGTTGTGGGGGATAGGTTGAAAAAGTGATGCGATCGCCGTAACTACCCTTACGGTCTTTCTCTAAACCAGCATAGTGCTCGGTCACCCAAGCATTGAGTGCTGCTGTTAATTGAGTTTGGGACTGGGGATCTTGGTAGTCCACATTCTTGGTGGGATCGATACCAACTTGAGCGAGTATCTTTTGAAAATTCGGCTGTTTTTCTAGCGGCGAAACTCCCATCTCCACCGTACCTAAACGTTTTCCGTTAGCGGAGATACACAACAGCGGTGCATTTCCATCACAAGGCGCAACCTGCCAATCTGTGGGAGCAGTAGTTTTCTCCAAAAGATTTTTCCAAATATTGTCCTGACTGGGATTAGGGATATTAGCGGCAGAGGTTTGGGTTACCTTTGGTGTATTTTTGTCAGAAGAGCCAGACCCAGCCAACTTTACCCCTATTGGAACCAAAACTAGCAAAATACCAGCAATGAGAACATGATAGAGTCTTAACATTTTTCTATAAATAGCAGAGTAATGAGGTTACAAATTAAAAGTAACAACAAAATATTCTGGGCAGGGTTACAAATACATCTTGTATTACTTTTTTTCGAGAGTAAGCCTTACTACTATTAGCTAAGTAAAAGGGACTGGGGATTGGGAATTGGGGATTGGGTTTAAAATTAATTAGTGATTTGGAATTAGTGATTTGGTGTTATAATCAGGTTCGTGAACTTTGCTGATTTCACATCAGCGCCACACCTCTGCAACAAAAGCTTCACAAAAAACATTTAAATTGGAAGTAACTTTAGATCTATTTCCATATAGCGAAATGTTACACAAAGAACCGCACGATCGCGATAACTTATCAAATCACACTTCATTAAATCCCTTTGCTGAAAAACCCCATCATCCCGCACCTTGGCGAAGGGCAGCTGTGAATTTATCGCTAGTGTTGCTAGGTTCTGGTATGACACTTGCAGGTGGCTATTTAGCTTCCAACTACCAGCAAATGTCCCAGAAAACTTCTAATTTAGGAGTTACGCCTGTAAATGCTGCTCCACCAATACCAACAAGTACAGATCCCAACTTTGTGACAAATGTTGTCCAAAAGGTTGGACCTGCCGTAGTGCGAATTGATTCTTCTCGTACCGTCAAAACCCGATTGCCAGAGGAATTTAACGACCCGTTTTTCCGCCGCTTTTTTGGGGAGGAATTGCCGCTACCACGAGGAAACCGGGTAGAACGGGGTACTGGCTCTGGCTTTATTATCGATGCTGATGGTCGCATTCTCACCAATGCTCACGTAGTTGATGGTGCAGATACTGTGAAAGTCACACTCAAAGATGGACGCAGCTTTCAAGGTAAAGTACTGGGTAAAGATGAGTTGACTGATGTTGCGGTTGTAAAAATTGAGGCGAATAACCTACCAGTGGTAAGATTAGGTAATTCAGACCAGCTGCAACCAGGACAATTGGCGATCGCGATTGGTAATCCTCTTGGTTTAGATAACACGGTGACTACGGGGATCATTAGTGGTACTGGACGTAATAGCAGTCTGATTGGCGCCGGCGATCGACGGGTAGATTATATTCAAACAGATGCAGCCATCAATCCTGGTAACTCTGGCGGCCCCTTGCTTAACGACCGTGGCGAAGTGATTGGCATGAATACAGCCATTATTCAGGGAGCGCAAGGATTAGGCTTTGCCATTCCTATCAAAACAGCCCAACGTATCGCCGATCAACTCATCACCACAGGTAAAGCCCAACATCCTTATCTAGGAATTCAAATGGTAGGGTTGACACCTGAGTTAAAGGAAAATATCAACTCAGATCCCAACAGCAATTTGACTGTGAATGAAGATAAAGGCGTGTTAGTCGTGAAAGTTATGCCCAACTCACCAGCAGCTAAGGCTGGTATACGCGCTGGTGATGTCATTCAAAAACTGAACGGTCAAACAGTTACAGACGCTAGCAGCATACAAAAAGCAGTCAATGATAGCCAAATCGGCGCAGAATTACGCATAGAATTACGCCGCCAAGGTCAAAACCTGAACTTAGCTGTGCGACCGGGTGCTTTCCCAACTGCAATGCAATAGATCGAAACCAAGCCTTGGAAGAACTATGACGTAGCAAAAAGAGCAGCTGAAAATTGTAGACGCGCTTACAGGCTACCCACGAAAGCCACGGAAGCCATTTCATGCTTACGACACAGGGTACCACATTGCAGAGAAAGCCGGATGATTTCCTCCGTGAAGGCGAGAAAATTGCATCTTTGCGTACTTTGTGTCTTTGTGGTTTATTCCTTGATCCCGATATTGTGCAACGCCAATCATAAATTCAAATTCGGCCTTGCAAAGACAGGGGGATAATCTTGTCTTCTCTTTTCATTCAAAAGTCCAATCCTTAGCATTCTTGGCGTCTACCCTGCGGTCAGCCGCTTGAGCGCCTCTATGGGGGTTGATCGTTCATCTCCATGGAATGCAACGCTTAAGAAATTGCTACCAAGATCAACTAGCTCATGTAAAATACTAAACCGAACGCAGAGATCGCAATCAGCACGGGAACTACACTACTGAATTCGAATTGCCTTGTCTTGCAAGCTTTTACCAAATACATGGGAATAACCAAGGGCCACAAAATAGTCGCGATCGCAAACATTACCCAAGATAAGAAATTTTCTTCCGGAGAAGAAACCGGATGACGAAGAGAAAATCTCAACCAATTGATACAAAAATAGCAGGTCATCAGCAGGTAACTAATAACCAAAGCCGATTGGATCTTGTACACTGTAGATACTCCTTAAGTTATCTGAGATTCGGCACAATGACCTGGATAAAGAGATTAAATCTAAAAAAAGATACTGTTATATTAGTTACTTTATCTCCTAATATTATTTTGTAGATATAAATGTTAATGGAATTGCAAAGATTGAGAAATCGGTACTTATACTGAATTTATTCTGAACAAACTCAGAGGATAAATTATACCAAATTAAGTTATAACCAGCTTGCTCTTTTAAAACTAAAACACATTTTCAAACAAATTTTCAAATCCAATAGTGTACTACAAGTTTATGATGCACCAAGCATAGAGCCTTTCAAACTGATAATGGCGGATTTCAAAATCTGGGATAGCTGAAGGAGTAGTTTGAAACGGATTCTAGTCCTATATAAGTAAACTCTTTTTCTTACCTAAAATACAAGGTTTTAAATAAAGTTTGAACTACAACCCATACCCATAACACTGATGCGAAATTACGCTGCAGTGTACGCATCAGTCAAGGAAAAATCAGTCTTTTTCTGAATGGAAACTGGTGTTTGGGATTACTGAATTGCTATTCTACCAGCACGGAAGCAGAGCTTTACCTCGTAGACGCCTGCTCTCACAGCTTCAAGGTAGAACACCCAACGAATGCAAGATGTCAAATTTGTCACTATGCTAGGAATTTTCAGCGAAGTAACTAGGAAAATATTCGATTCGAACTCTAAAATTATATCCTGAGATAGGTGCTAAATTTTAAATTTGTGCAAGAGACACTAGCATATTTCTAGAAAGATTAAACAAATTTATATTCCTATTTGAGAAAACTGAGAAACTGATAGCTACCAAACCTTTATTTGTCATATCATTGGCTTTTATTTTTTTATATAAGCAAATAAAATAAATGAGCTTAGCTATAGATTCAACCGTCCGATTTTACTAGACAATATCAACGAAATTTTTGTATAAGTAATATCATATTTTTGTCTTTTATACTTAAGAACTATTGCTCAAATCTTGAATTTGACTTGAATCTGATCAAATTGAAAGCAAAAAAAAATACATTAATGGAAACTAACAATTAGGACGATAACTATTAAAACTTTATACTCGAAAATTTAAATACTTGTAAAAAAACATCACGGAATAAGTACTTATATAAATTTTTTCTTAATTGCTTCAAATCCTTATATATCATATGGTCATACGCACGATCAAGCATGCAAAAATGATGTTAATAACACATTGTTTGATTTTGAACAAAATTTAATACACATCATTAAATATAAATACGTTGATGGGAAAATTTGGTAATTAAAAATAAGCAGAAAACGATTTTTGTGATACTCTGAAGATCGTTGAGAACTTGCTTCTCAAATAACCTCTATATCAAGACTCAGATATTATCTATCTGTTTTCGAAAATGTAATTTAATTTTCAATTCCCAGGGTGTGGTACTTTGATGTCTACCAAATTTTCTTTGAGCGATCTGAACTGTGCGGGTTGGCAGTTACCGGAGCTTTTACTGCCCAAGACACAATCTAATACTCATCTGCAAAAAAAAGTAGATTCGCGAAAACCAGCAGAGCTGACAGTCTACAATTACTTCAGTCACAACGCTAAACAAGGTGAGCAATTAGATATTGTCTGGAATTACTGCTGTACTAATTTTTGAATAAAGTCACCAAGACCACGATCTCTACGTAAAAAATAGTAGCTTTGATGACTCGGCTATTAACAATAAACAAGGCTACTAATTCATAAGTGTAATAAAATAATTTTGAAGATAGCGGCTGTCGTTTGAGCGTGGGCGGTGGAAAGTCTGTTTATACAGATGCTTGGTAGTTATAATTCCTGGCAGCGCATTGAATTTCAAACTATTTTTGTTCCCCTGAATTTTCAAATTTAATTAAATAAGTGATTGTTCATTCACGGAGTTGAACTTTGATGGTCTTTGAGATCTCAGTTCCTCCAACGTAACCTTCTTTGTGTATGTTTCGCTATACATACAGCCAAGGAGGCCGAATTACAGGGAAGCGATCGCTAAAATTAGAAGCCTTAGATTTGGGTAGAAAATTTTTACTACATTTGAAAAATATACCTATGAGCATAGGTGCTCGCTTCGCACGTACTCTACAAGTGGCTCAACCAAAAAAGATTTCTCTCCAATTTATTTCTACATAGAACCCGAAGTACGCATCAATCAAAATTTTATTTTCATGCAAATTGTCCATATATTCTCCGTTTTAAGATTGATTGTTCTACTAAGCTAGATGGCTTGTGTAGATTACACTGGAGGTTTGTATAATTATGAATTTATCAATCAAAATTTCTCACTTCATCCATAAGTTTGTTCACGCTTTATTGTGTAAATTCTTGAAGCTGAGAAACCGCCATTTTTTAATTTTTGATATTATTGTTTTTCTGCTTACACCATCGTTAGCGCTATTTCTACGTTTAGATGGCAATCTTGTTTTAGAAACATACATACCGGATTTAGTAAATGCCACAATATTGTTTTTAATAGTAAAACTAAGTGTATTTTGGAATTTTGGCTTTTATAGGCGTTATTGGCGTTATGCCAGCATTGAGGAACTGACATACATTGCCATGCTAGTAACGGCTACAGTGGTTGTCCAAACCCTGTTATTTAATCTTCTTGAATACATACCGTATGTTGCTTTAGAAAAGCTGCCACGATCGCTACCGTTTATTGATGGATTGCTTTCGTGTATTTTCATTGGGGCGCTGCGTTTCAGTGTGAGGGCGGTGGAAAGAGTCTATCAAGGGCGTGCATCATTCAACTCACGGGAGCGAGTATTGGTAGTTGGTGCTGGTAGTGCGGGCGTTTCCCTTGTGCAAGAAATGCAAAGAAATCCCCAATTAGGTTTTTATCCTGTTGCTTTTATTGACGACGATCCCCGAAAATTACACGCACGGATTCGCGGTATACCTGATGTCATACATTCACTGCAAATCCATAAAGTCATCATTGCGATGCCAACAGTTGCAGGGCGAGTAATTCGGGAAATTGTCGATATTTGCAAAACAACAGGAATTCATACTTGCACTTTACCTGGCATACATGAAATTCTTAATGGCCGTGTACGCTTAGATAGCATTCGGGATGTGCGCATTGAGGATTTGCTTAGACGGGAACCCGTACAGACGGATATCGAGCGAGTTTCCCAATTTCTCAAAGGCAAGAAAGTACTAATTACCGGCGCCGGCGGATCGATTGGTAGCGAACTTTGCCGTCAAATTTGCAAGTGTCGCCCAGCTGAGATGATGCTAATAGGACACGGTGAAAATTCTGTGTTCGTGATTCAGCAAGAATTAGAGCAACTGATACAAGCGCTGAAAGAGGATGGGAAAGCACAACGATACACCCCACGTATTTATGCCTTCATTGGCGATATTCGCTATCGCGATCGCTTAAAACACGCCTTTGAACGATTCCAGCCAGATGTAATTTTTCATGCCGCAGCCCATAAGCATGTTCCTCTGATGGAATTAAACCCACCAGAAGCAATTACTAACAATGTGCTGGGAACAAAAAATTTATTGGATTTGGCATTGCAATACAACGTTAAACATTTCGTGATGATTTCCACAGATAAGGCTGTTAATCCCACCAATGTCATGGGTGCCAGTAAGAGAGTCGCCGAAATGTTAGTATTGCATGCCGCTCAAAAAAGTGGTTTACCTTATGTTGCAGTGCGTTTTGGTAATGTTTTGGGTAGCCGAGGTAGCGTGGTTCCTACTTTCCAAAAACAAATTGCTGTGGGCGGCCCGGTAACAGTTACCCATCCCGAAATCTGTCGTTATTTCATGACCATTCCGGAAGCAGTGCAACTAGTTTTACAAGCTGCGGTACTTGGTCGCACTGGCGAAGTATTAATGCTGAACATGGGCAAACCAGTAAAAATTGTTGACTTAGCCAAGGAACTAATTCGCCTTTCTGGATACGAAGTCAATAAAGATATTGAGATTGTATTTACTGGTTTGCGACCAGGAGAAAAGTTATTTGAGGAATTATTTATTGAAGGAGAAGAATACGAACCAACCGAACATGAAAAATTATTGATAGTGAAAAACGCTAGTCGAATTATTCCTCAAAGTCTGAATATGATCGTCGAAGCTTTGTGTCAAGCAGCAATCAAAAATGATGCGAATTCTATCCTGTTTTTACTTGAACAAATCGTGCCAGGATATCAACCTAAATATTTAGAAAATAATGGCAACTGTGCGTCAAAAAATAGTAATAACTTGGCAACAATGAAGCCTACAGGAGTATAAATCGGTGGTTTGACTACCACGATAAATCCCAAAAAAAGCGTGGATAATACGAGTTTTCAAGAAAGCATTGAGGCATTTGGGAATAAATTCAGACCAACAAAGGTATATGCAAAAAACTCAGCCACTGTCACTACGTCGTAACTTTTCTTGGACATTCATTGGTAATGCCGTGTATGCAGCTTGCCAGTGGGGAATGCTGGTGGTACTGGCTAAACTTGGTAGTCCAGAGATGGTTGGGCAGTTCTCTTTAGGCTTTGCGGTGACTGCTCCCATAGTCATGTTTACAAATCTCCAACTGCGACAGGTGCAAGCAACAGATGCTAAACAACAGTACCTGTTTGGGGATTATCTTGCTCTTCGGCTAATTGCAACCGGATTGGCACTCCTCATCATTGCCGGGATCGCTTTTTCAAGAATATATCCTTGGGAAACGGCACTGGTTATCTTACTTGTGGGCTTAGCTAAAGCTGTGGAATCGGTGAGTGATGTATTTCATGGACTCTTTCAGCATCGTGAACGCATGGATCGTATTGCAATATCAATGATGCTTAAAGGTCCTATGTCATTACTTCTTTTGGTGATAGGAGTCTATGTATCAGGAAGCGTGGCTTGGGGTGTAATGGGATTGATTTGTGCTGGAACGATTGTTCTGATTGCCTACGACATTCCTCGCACAGCATTGCTGCTTGGTCACCCTTACCCGATTCTCCAGAGTCAGGAACTCAAAGAAACTCAGCAGGCAGATACTCTGAAACCTCGTTGGTATTTCAGAAAGCTAGGAAAGCTAGCTTGGCTCACCTTGCCACTGGGATTGGGAATGATGCTAGTTTCGCTGAACAGTAATATTCCAAATTACCTAATTGAAAATTACTTAGGAGGCTGGGAATTAGGTATTTTCGCCGCGATCGCTTATCTGATGGAGATAGGTAACAGGGTTGTCATAGCTTTGGGAGAATCAGCAGTCGCAAGATTGGCGCAATATTATGCAGCAGGTAAAAGCATTTTATTTGTTCGGCTTCTTTTCAAGTTGGTAGGAATTGGCGCGTTGCTGGGTGGTGCAGGAGTTTTAGTATCCCTGATTGCAGGGAAGCAAGTTCTGACCTTTATTTATCGACCCGAATATGCTCAACATACGAACTTACTAGTTTGGTTGGCGATCGCTGCTGGAATTCGGTATATGGCAAATTTTTTAGGTTATGGCATGACAGCAGCCAGATATTTCCGAATCCAAATGCCTTTATTTGGTTTTGTGACTGTCATCTTAGCTGTAGCAAGCCTTTGGTTATTACCAAAGCTGGGTTTGATCGGAGGTGCGATCGCACTATTGCTGGCTGCGATCGCTCAAGGAGTTATTAGTTTGGCAGCTATTTACCATGCATTGTTTGCGCTTAACAAGCGTACAAGCAAGATATGAGAACTATGACAAATCTGGAAGTTAATTGGTTAGCTATATCAATTGCTCTCACAACTGCTACTCAACTACGATTACCCGGAATTCCTATTGGAGTAGGTGAAATAGTACTGCTTTTATGGATGCTATCTGTAGGTATTAGGATATTTCTTCATCGAAGTTATTTAATAACATCTGTTGCGAAGATAGTGATTTTATTTTGGATAGCTGTCTTCACTTGCCTGACCTTGGGTATGCTTATAGCTTATTTTATGGATGTATTAGACCCAGGGCCTTTACGAGATTTATTTGCTTTTGTATTTGCATCTCTTTTTTCCGTTTTATTTATCATTTCAATATCGTCTCAAAAAGACAAACAAATTATTCATCAAATACTTTCACGTTTTATTAAATTCACTATCTTTGTTCAAACTATATTATTCTTTATTCCTGTACGTATTCCACTTTTTCAAACTTGGTATGAATCGACACGATTTCAGGGTTGGTCAAATAATCCCAATCAGCTTGCTTTTTTATCTACAGCAATTCCTTTTTTTTCCTTATATCTATACAATAAAATCAAAGATAAATCTGACAATAAATGGTATATTTTAATTGCTTTTTTGGCTTTCATTATTGGTTCTGGAACGCAAAGTGACTCACTCAATTTTGGGTGGTATATAGCAATCTTATTTCTACTATGTTCATATGTATATCGAATTATTACAAAGTATGCTAATATCCATTTTCGTGGTTTTATAGTTTTAATTGTTAAACAGATAACTTTCTTGGTAATGCTATTGATGGGTTTAATAACTGCATTTATTTTTTCTGAAAAAATAAATGCTATTGCCAGTGAAGTCTACTATAGTAATTCTCAAGGTGAAGATCGACTGAAATTATGGGCAAATGGTATTGCTTCTATCTCTCGTTCACCTCTATTTGGTCTTGGGCCTGGTGCTCATTCAGGTGAAAGGCAGCCAATTTTCTATGTTCAAGAAGCGCATAATGCATTTATCGACTGGACGGCAAGTTCTGGAATTATTGGGCTAATATGCTATCTTACTCTTCTGTTTTGGGTAGGTTGGAAAGCTTGGAAAAAAGGTTATATCTCTCTAGTAGCTGCCTTGATCTCTGTAGTAGGATACACTACCTTTGCCTATATGTTGCGCCATATCATTTTGTGGTTCTATGTGCTGACAATCTTAGAACTGAGTATACACTCAAAAAATCACAAGCGATTCTCGAATAACTATTAGATTGATTAACACAAGGATTGAAATTTTCTCAAAAAAATTCGTTTCACTTAGTAAAAAACTATTTGTAATTCAATCAACGGGATTTAGAAATATGATGGCTTCTGTGAGTGTAATCATTCCATGCTACCGTAGCTCTGGTACAGTACGTAGAGCAGTTGATTCTGTAGCCAAGCAAACTCTTCGACCTGCCGAAGTTATCCTAGTTGATGATGCCAGCGGAGACGATACACTAAGAGTTTTGCAGCAGTTGCAGGATGATTATGGTAAAGACTGGATCAAGGTTATTGCTCTAGAAGAGAACTGTGGTTGTGCTGGAGCTCGCAACGCTGCTTGGGAAATGGCATCCTATGATTACATTGCTTGCCTTGATTCTGATGATGCTTGGCATCCAGAAAAGATAGCTGTTCAGTATTCGTGGATGCTTCACCATCCTGATGTTGCTTTATCTGGACATCTTAATGCGATTGTTAAACCAGACGTTGAAATTATCCATGGAGCAATACCAGAAAATATAGGGGCTAATCCGATCTCCAGAAATAGACTTCTTTTGTTTAATGATTTTCCCATGTCTTCTGTGATGATGAAGCGAACTCTTAATCAGCGCTTTAGCCCTTCTCTAAGATACTGTGGGGACTATTTCCTTTGGTTTGAGATTGTACTCGCAGGTCTTCCAGCTGTCATTCTAAATTTTACCGCAGCGTACAGCTTTAAGGCTCCCTTTGGAGAAGGTGGACTCACTAAAAATCTTTTGGGACTCAAAGCAGATGTGTCAGAAATCTATCGCAGACTTTGGAAATCTGGATACATTAATTCACTAGAATGGAGCATACTATCTCTCTGGGCTTTGGCAAAACATTACAGACGAGTATATATTTGCTCAACACGATAAATAAATCTAGCAGTTCTAAATGAAGTATGAAAATAACTTTTCTGGACTTCCCCAATTAATTTTTTCACAACTCAAATAGAGCAGCTATTAAAACATCAATCATTCAACTTATATACCACTACTGCGCCAGATTGTTTCTTTTGAAATTCAGTTGTGAAGTATGAAAAGCCTCTTAATCGTCACAACCATTCCGGCGACACTCCGTGCCTTCTTTATTCCTATCACCCATCATTTTCAGTCTCAGGGCTGGCGGGTTGATGGTATGGCTAAGGAAATCTTAGCTAGTTCTGAATGCTTAAAAGCATTCAATCAAGTCTGGGATGTGGAGTTATCGCGCAATCCTCTCAAGCCACAGAACCTCATGGTTGCATCACAACAAATCCAGAGGGTAGTGGAAAAAGAGAAGTATGACCTAGTACTTGTCTCTACACCAGTAGCTGCTTTTGTAACCCGGTTTGCCCTGAATGGTTTGAGAAAGCAGGGAAAACTGAAAATCTGTCTACACAGCCCAAGGCTTCCACTTCTATCGCGGGGGTGCAGCAGTTAGAAACGTCATATTCCTTACATTAGAGAAGTTGGCTGGGCAATGGACTGACTATCTCGTAGTAGTGAATCGCGAGGATGAAGAAGCTGCAAAGCGTTATCATCTCGTTCCAGCTGAACGAGTCCGCTATATACCAGGAACAGGATTGAATGTGGCTCGCTTCAACCCTAATGCTATTCTAGAAGCTGAGGTAGTAGGGGTACGTCAAGAGTTGGGAATACCGATAGATGCACCTCTTTTTTTGTCAGTCGCTGAGTTTATTGCTCGCAAACGTCCTTGGGATATCTTAAAAGCATTTGCTCGGTTAGAACGAACTGATGCACATTTAGCTTTTGCTGGTACTGGATTATTGTTCGACGAGATGCAGCAGTTAGCATCGAGGTTAGATATTCAAGATAGAGTGCATTTTCTTGGGCATCGCAAGGATATTCCAGTTCTGATGTTAACTTCTACTGCAACAATACTTGCTTCCGATCAGGAAGGGCTTCCCAATTGTGTCATGGAGTCATTGTGCATGGGAACTCCAGCGATCGGTACAGAGATTCGTGGAACCAAAGATTTGCTAGAAGGAGGCTGCGGAATTCTTGTCAAGGTAGGAGATGTTGAAGGATTTACTCGAGCAATGTCTTGGGT
>JANZYY010000883.1 GCA_026419705.1 Fischerella sp. | reverse complement strand
CCTGAATGTTGTCGGGGATTATATATATTATTCCAATACCAGCGATAGCGGTAAGCTATATAAAGTAAAGTCTGACGGTTCGGGTAAAACAAAAATTTCCGATGACTACAGCATATATATAAATGCTGTGGACGGATGGATATACTATGTAGGATCATTCCAAAGACTATATAAGATAAAGCCTGACGGAACAGGAAAGACCAAAATAAACGATAACCGTATTTCCGACCTCAATATTTCCGGTGGCTGGGCATACTTTGTTGAAAGTGCTGACAAGTGCATTTACAAGATAAAAACCGACGGTACGGGAAGAACCAAGTTGAACTCCGATGACTCAAGTATAGTCAATGTAGCAGGAGACTGGATTTTCTACCACAAGTACGAAAATGGAAACTACATTACTTATAAAATGAAGACTGATGGAAGCCAAAGACAGAAAGCGTAAACCAGTTGACAGAGGACAATTGACAGTTCAAAAGATCATTCCATAAATCCCCTTCTCGCTATTACAGGAAGAAGGGGTGGGGATGAGGGTAAATCAGTTAAAAATTCAGATTAGAGATTACAGTTGAAAAAGAATTATGTTTGTGGTTTTTAGTAAAAGATTCTACCAACTACCAACTACCAACTACTAGCTACTAACTATCTTAATACAAGAGGTGGAAATGAAGAAGGCTATTTTAATTGATGCTGCAGTCAAGACTCACAAAGGAAATGTGCGAGGCAATAATGAGGATAACTTCTATTTTGACGGTAAGTACATTAAGCCGGAAGAAGCGGAAGGTGTTTCCTTATCCAATAAACGGGAGGATGTTTCCTTTCTTTTTGGTGTGTGTGACGGCATGGGCGGGGAGAATAGTGGCGAAAAGGCTGCTTATATGGCTGCGAATTGGCTGGATAATGTTAGAGAATGTATTCAAAATTCAGATGCATCACTGAATGATAAAGCCGAACAAATTTGTGAAAGCATTAGCAGGCTGAATGACCAAATATATATGAAAAGCAAGGATACTGAATCTTTTGGAATGGGTACGACCTTAGCA
>JANZYY010000882.1 GCA_026419705.1 Fischerella sp. | reverse complement strand
AACGGCATTGAAGCTAGAGCCAATCGCGGCAATTATGATGTTGAGCGTTTTATATTTAATTAAGTTGAACTACTTAGGGATATTGAAATTGTTGTTTTATCAATTCAACCAAGCATTTTAAATAGTAAAGGAGCTTTCATTACAAACGGTAATGCTGCTAGTCCAATTTCAGAGTTTTTTCCTACTTCTCAGCTTCAAGATATTCTCCCTAAAATAATTGAAGGTATAGATATAGAATGGTGGAAAGAAGAAGATGGTACAAAAAGAAAAATAATGGCTGAATGTTTAGTACCAAAATCAGTATCACCAGATTTAATACAAACAATTTATGTACCTACCGAGAATGTTGCCAAAAAGCTAGAGAAACTTATAGAAGGTTCAGACTTCAAAAGTTTACCTAGACTAACAATAAGTATAGAACCAAATATGTTTTTCTTGCCTTATAAGACAATTCCTCTAACTAAGACATTTTCTCTAGTTGAAGGTGATATGTTTTTCTCTAGGATGCAAACACTGACAATTAGTGTTAATTGTGTAGGTGTTATGGGAAAAGGTTTAGCATCAACAGCAAAATACAGATTCCCTGATATGTATGTATATTACGAAGATTTATGCAAGAAAAAAATCTTACAGATGGGTAAACCAAAGTTATATAAGCGTGAATATTCAATATTTAATCAATTAGCTGAAGAGACAATATCCTTACAATATAGAAATGGAGAAACATGGTTTCTTTTATTTCCAACTAAAACACATTGGAAAAATAATGCTGATAGAGACGGTATTGAAAAGGGTCTACAATGGCTTCAAGAAAATTACAAACAAGAAGGTATAAAATCTCTAGCAATGCCAGCACTAGGATGTGGGTTGGGAAACTTAGAATGGCATGATATTGGGCCATTAATGTGTAAATACTTAAAGAATATGGATATTGACGTCTCAATATACTTACCTACTGATAGAAAAGTTGCTGACGAATTTCTGACTAAGGAGTTTTTATTTTCAAGCAAGTAATACCATTTCACAAAAACTCTGATACAAATATAGATAGTAGAGGCGCAAAATTAGCCTGCCCAAATGCCTGCGGCGTAGGCGTCTGGTAC
>JANZYY010000881.1 GCA_026419705.1 Fischerella sp. | reverse complement strand
TCCAAACATTGGGCTACTAAGGTAACTGTTTGCTGCATCAGCGAGGTGATGTCTGTACCAGCAAGTGCCATTTGACTGAGTTCTGCCACCAACGCTTGCTGATTGGCATGAATTTCTAAAGCTTTTTCCGCTTGCTTGCGCTTGGTAATATCTATATCTACTCCCAGCATCCGCACTGCTACCCCAGCGGAATTGCGCAAAACAATGCCTTTAGCTGCCATCCAGCGAATTGTTCCATTCGGCAAAACCACACGAAATTCGATATCATATTCTGCTCCTTCTTCAATTGCTTGCCTGAGCGAGCGATGAATGAAATCGCGATCTTGGGGATGGACGCAGTTAATAAAAGTTTCGTAAGAACTCTCAAAAGTATCCTCTTCTAAGCCCAGCAGAGTTTTGAGGTTATCTGACCAAATAATTTTATTAGTGAATAAATCCCAGTCCCAGGTGCCCATGCGGGCGGCTTCTAATGCCATCCGCAGTTGCATTTCCCGCATTTGCGCTTGTTCAGTCTGCTGTCGCAACGCCTGCATGGTCCGACTCGCTTCCAAAAGTCTCCGCACTCGCTGACGCAGTATCGGCCATTTAATTGGTTTGGTAATGAAATCTGCTGCGCCGACTGCAAAAGCTCGTTCCAAGGATGCTTGGTCATAAAGAGCTGTAATCATCAATACGGGAGTGCGATCGCCTCCAGGGAGTGTTTGTAATTGCTCACAGCAACTAAACCCATCCATTTCTGGCATGAGGGCATCTAAAAGCACTATATCTGGTTGCACTTGCGTATAGACAGTCAGCGCTTCTAAACCGTTACTCGCCTCTGCTACTCTGTACCCTGCTGTTTCCAGCAGGTCACGCAGCTGCATCCGCTGCATATGGTCGTCATCAACAACCAGGATCAAACTAGTCATTAGTCAAAAGTCAAGAGTTGTAGAGATGTGCCGTGGCACGTTTGTCAAGAGTTATTAATCATTTTGACAAAAAATTTAATTATTATCTTTCATTTGTCATTTGTCATTTGTCAAAGGCCGATGACTACTAACTACTAACTACTAACTACTAACTAATAACCGCACGCAGTGTTTTTAATAACTCCTGTGCAGGGTATGGC
>JANZYY010000880.1 GCA_026419705.1 Fischerella sp. | reverse complement strand
ATGGAGATGGTCGGACGAATATCATATCCCTGTTCGTAATAGGGTGCAAACACCTCGCCAACAATCGCCCCAAAAGGATCGAGGGAAACTATTTTATCAGGATCAAACCAACCCGGATGCGGTCCGATATGCTCAACTGGAGAAGTATTAGTGAGATCCGCCTTGTGATCTGACTGTAATACGCCCCTTGCCACAGCTAAGGCACGATAAATCGCATAACTGCCAGAGTGAGTACCGATTGCATTACGGTGTGCTTGCTTCGTCAACGTGGCAATCACGGGACCCCGTTCCATCGGATCGCTTGCTCCCCACTTGATGGGAATAGGTTTGGGACCAAAGCGACTGGGATGAGAAGTAAGAACTATATGCCTGGGAACGCTATTTTGCTTTGGCATAGCCACCTGTTTTTTTGGGATATTTCCTATTAGTCAACAGTCAGCAGTCAATCGTCAATGGTTAATGGTCAATAAGCTTTGAATTTTTGACGATGAACTAAGAACTAATGTACAGGCAAAGCATTTGGGTGATAATTGATTGGTTTTGGAAAGTTTACTTACCAAATGCAACTCTGCCTTGAAGCCGTGCAGAGGGTGTCTTGTGCCCCTAAGCGCATTAATCGTATTCCAGACTACAACAAATAACACATTTATTGCTTAATTTGCAATTTCAAGGTGAATTTTAAAAGCTCAGTTAAGAAGTTTATTCTCAGAACATTTTGTGCGAAATTTGATCCTAAAGATAGTATTATTAGCGTCGGATTCATGGATTCTTTATTTGTCAATTCCTTACTTAAAGACTTGAAAAATCCAGATGAAACAGTTCGCGAACAGGCGACAAAAAAACTTTGGCGCATCTGGTATCAGCAAAAAGGTATTTACGGCCTAGAAATGATTGAACGCAGCCAAAAGTTAATGGATTCAGGTCAAATTGCCAAGGCAGAAACAGTACTGACCGAGTTAATTAACGAACAGCCAGACTTTGCCGAAGCTTGGAACCGTCGTGCTTTTCTTTACTACTCTACTGGCAAATATGAAAAATCTATAGCTGATTGTTTGATGGCGATTCAAATCAATCCATTCCATTTTGGCGCACTTCATGGAGTGGGTTTATC
>JANZYY010000879.1 GCA_026419705.1 Fischerella sp. | reverse complement strand
TAAGTAGTTCAACCTAATTAAATATAAGATAAAAAGGAAGTAAAAATTGAAGTGAGTCAATGCCTGCTCCAATCAAGATCGATCTAACCGAGGAAGAGGATCGCACGCTGCGAGAACTCAGCCATGCAGACGGAGTGCCATACCGAACGCGGATGCGAGCGATGGCAATCCGTCTCAATGCAAGCGGATGGAAAACCCCCCAAATTGCTCGTTATCTCGATTGGCACGAACATACAGTCAGAACGACAATTCGTCGATGGCAAACAACAGGACTAGCGGGATTATGGGAAGCAAGTGGACGGGGTAGACATTGCCGTTGGAGTTACGAAGATTGGCAAGCCCTCGAACAATGGGCGGATGAGCCACGCCGTTACAGCGCTCGGCAACTATCTTACAAATTAGCCACGGAACGAAAAGTCAACTTAGGCTGCGAACAGGTCAGACGCATTCTTAAAAAAAAACTATAGCTGGAAGCGTATCCGGTTGAGTCCGCCCGAGCCGGGGCAAAGGACTAATTATCAAGCCAAACGTTTAGATTGGGAAATGCTCAAACTCTGGGCGCTATTGGGAACGATCTGCCTCAAATACCTTGATGAATCAGGTTGTGATTGTCAGCGTTCGACTAATTATTGTTATGGCAAGCGAGGACAACAAAAAAAAGTGGCACAGTACAAACGACGAGGCAGGCGCATCAATATTTTTGGTGTGTGGCAGCCACAACAGCAATTCGACTATGCGCTGATGGTCGGAAGTCTCAGAACGGAAACTTTTTTGGAGTTGATGGATTGGCAAGCAGCTAAAGCAACTAACCTCTTTGAGAAAACAGGACAATTGACAGTCATCGTTTTAGACAATAGTTCGGTTCACAAGAGTCAATTAGTGTCTCAACGACTCGATCGGTGGCAACATCAAGGTTTACTTTTGTTTTTTTTGCCTCCTTACAGTCCCCAAATGAATCGCATTGAAGATGAGTGGTTACATCTTAAACGCGATGAACTTGCCGGTCGAGTTTTTGAGGACGAATATGATTTATCGATTGCCATTCGCAACGGCATTGAAGCTAGAGCCAATCGCGGCAATTATGATGTTGAGCGTTTTATATTTAATTAAGTTGAACTACTTA
>JANZYY010000878.1 GCA_026419705.1 Fischerella sp. | reverse complement strand
GACAGATATCAGATTAATAGATCTTTAAGATCTTTAAACTACAGAATTGGTGTATACTGTGGCTTTTCGGGTACGACTGTGTACTCAGCAACAATCTGGCGGAATTCTTCACCGTCAATGGTTTCTTTCTCAATTAGCAAGTCCACTAACCGATCCATGAGTGTACGATTCTCACGCATGATTCGCTTGGCATTTTCGTAACACTCTTCTACAATAATGCGGACTTGAGTATCAATTCGAGCTGCGATCGCTTCAGAATATTCTGAACGAGTCATCCAGTCCCGGCCCAAGAATACTTCTCCGGTTTGGCTTTCCAAGGACAACGGACCCAAGTTAGACATCCCCCCCCGAGTCACCATCTGCCGAGCCATACTAGACACTTGTTGCAGGTCATTACCCGCACCAGTGGTGACTTCATCTCGACCAAAAATCACATCTTCAGCAGCGCGACCGCCTAAAGCACCTGTAATTCTGGCTTTGAGTTGAGAGCGAGTGATCAGACCCATCTCTTCACTGGGAGTAAACCAAGTCAAACCTTGTGCCTGTCCCCGTGGAACCAAGGTAACTTTTTGCACGGGGTCGTGGTCTTTGAGCAGAGTTCCCACTAAGGCGTGTCCGATTTCGTGGTAGGCAATCAAACGCTTGCTCTTGCTATCTACCAGGGGTGTACCCTCCATACCAGCAACCACCCGGTCAACAGCATCATCAATTTCTGTGAGCGTGATCGCATCTTTCCGGCGTCTGGCGGTGAGAATAGCAGCTTCGTTGAGCAAATTCGCCAAGTCTGCACCGGTAAAACCGGGAGTACGGCGAGCGATAGTATCTAAGGATACGCTGGGGTCTAGTTTTTTGTTGCGGGCATGAACCTTCAAAATCTCCAAGCGTCCTTTGATGTCAGGTGCATCGACAATTACTTGTCTGTCAAAGCGTCCCGGTCGAAGTAAGGCTGCATCCAAAACATCTGGGCGGTTGGTAGCAGCAATAATAATAATGCCGGTGTTACCCTCAAAACCATCCATCTCCGTTAGCAGCTGGTTGAGGGTTTGTTCCCGCTCATCGTTACCGCCACCGATACCAGCACCCCTTTGTCTACCGACAGCATCGATTTCATCTATAAAGATGATACAC
>JANZYY010000877.1 GCA_026419705.1 Fischerella sp. | reverse complement strand
ACCAATAACTAATGACAAATGACTAACCACTATCGATATCTTCTTTTCTATAAACCCTATGGCGTCCTCAGCCAATTTACAAAAGATACTCCCACCCGCAGCACACTCAAGGACTTTATTTCTATTCCTGATGTGTATCCAGTAGGACGTTTGGACTGGGACAGCGAAGGTTTGTTGCTTTTGACAAACCACGGACAATTGCAATATCGCCTCTCGAATCCTCGGTTCGGACATAAACGTAGTTACTGGGTGCAGGTAGAACGAATCCCTGATGCTACTGCACTCAAAAAGTTAGAAGAAGGTATAGTGATACAAGATTACCGTACTCGACCAGCAAAGGTACAGCTGTTAAATCAAGAACCTATATTACCCGCTCGCGATCCGCCGATTAGATTTCGCAAAAGTGTGCCAACTGCATGGTTGGAGATGACTTTAACAGAAGGGAAAAATCGACAAGTACGGCGGATGACTGCTGCTGTGGGATTTCCTACTTTACGACTTGTGCGATTTGCGATCGCCCACTTACATTTAGATGGTCTGCAACCAGGTCAATGGCGCGACCTGACATCAAGTGAAGTGAAATTATTACATAATTTGACTTACATCTCAACCACTCCCGTCAAGGGGAAAGTGGGGAAATAGAATCATGGGGTTCTGGGTATAGACGCGCTTTATTCGGCTGACCCGTAGGGTAGGAGATTAACCACTAACCACCAACAACTAACCACTAACTCTTGACTTTCGACTTGCTTTGTGCATTTTCTTCTTCAAGATATGTTGCTAAAAATTCCGCAGGTCTAATTTTTGGATAAAAATTAAAGCAATTTACACAAAACAGAAATTATGCACTTTACATAAGTTTTTATTCGCTTTTTTTCACGGAAATTACGTTATAAGCAGTATAATATTCTTTTCTTTTTAACCCCCTAGTTAACACCAGCGCTTGGGTGCAAGTTTAAGTCTTATGAGCCTTAATCAGCCATCTAGCTGGCATCACGCTTGCCAACAACAACATAATATAGTGCCTGCAACACCTGGACGCTTGGAAATTGCACCAGAAAGAACCTTTGACATAGAACTTTGCACACCAGAAACCTGGCGTAGTACCCAAGAAGAACTTTTATGGTATCGCAATC
>JANZYY010000876.1 GCA_026419705.1 Fischerella sp. | reverse complement strand
TTATATGCAAAATAATGGTATAATTGCGGCTCTTTCATCATTAGCATATTCTCGCAGTTTACCCACTCATAAAACTGGAAATTATCTGAGTGCTTGGCTGGCAAAAAACAGCGCCCAAAAGTTAGATGCTCGAGAAGCGATACTAGTGGATGCTTTGGGAAATTGGTTAGAAACAAGTACGGGTAATCTTTGGGGATGGCGGGATGGCTGTTGGTGGACGCCTCCTGTGAGTGCGGGAATTTTGCCAGGAGTGATGCGATCGCAACTGCTCAACTGGCTGCAAAGCCAACAACAGGTGAAACAGGAACCTTGGACACCGGAACTAGTTAGGGAGTTTGAGGCGATCGCCTACTGTAATAGTGTTGTCGAAATTGTTCCCATCCATACCGTCATCCAACCCACAGGATCGCTACAATATGATCCCAAGCATCCTTGTTTTCAACAACTGCGGGGATTTTTACTAGCATTATAGGTACAAGATTTGGTATACCTTAAGATAAGTTAACATAATTCTTAAAATGCCCTCGCACAACAAATTTAGGAGGATTAACCTCGGTGAATAATAAACGATGGAGAAATGCGGGGCTGTACGCGCTGCTTTTTATTGTTGTCATTGCTCTGGGGACAGCATTTTTTGACAAGCAACCCCAAAGCAGAGAGACATGGCGATACAGTCAATTTATTCAAGAAGTTCAAAATGGCAGGGTAGATAAGGTCAGTATTAGCGCGGATCGGTCTACAGCTATTGTCACGCCCATAAGTGGCGAGAAGAAACTGGTGACCCTAGTTAACGATCCAGATTTGATCAACACACTCAACGCTAAAGGCGTAGATATTATAGTTTTGCCTCAAACCGACGAAGGATTCTGGTTTAAGGCACTGAGCAGCCTATTTTTTCCTGTATTGCTTCTGGTTGGCTTATTCTTCTTGCTGCGCCGTGCCCAAAATGGTCCGGGTAGCCAAGCTATGAACTTTGGTAAGTCCAGAGCCAGAGTGCAAATGGAACCACAAACCCAAGTCACTTTTGGTGACGTCGCTGGTATCGATCAAGCCAAGCTAGAACTAAACGAAGTTGTAGACTTTTTGAAAAACGCCGATCGCTTTACCGCTGTGGGAGCCAAAATTCCCAAGGGCGTATTGCTA
>JANZYY010000875.1 GCA_026419705.1 Fischerella sp. | reverse complement strand
AGATGTGTATAAGAGACAGCCATTGAGGAAGGCGCATCCAACTAGTAACAAAATAAGGAATAATACCAGCCGTTAGTTGGACTGCTAACCAGGAACACAGATAAATTCCCACTACAAATAAAAAAGGGCGATTGCTAAAAGCGATTTTGAGTTGCTGCAAAAAGGGTATGGAGACAGACTGTTCCGTTTCTGGATGCAACCTTGCTACAGCTTGAGCGCGTTTTTTCGTTCCCCAAACACACCAATACACAGGCAAAACAGAAATAATCGCACATGTAGCTCCCAATAGTAAAAACTGCAGGCTGCGATTGTCAGGAATAATAAAAGAGATGACTAACGCAATTACTAAAGCGAGAATGCTACCGCCAATCGAGAAAGCAAAGCGAAAACTGTTGAGGCTGGTGCGTTCGTCGTAGTCTTGCGTTAGTTCTGCCGTGAGAGCTGTGTATGGTAAATTGACAATAGTATAAAAAGCATTAAACAAAATTGAGATCGCAGTGTAATACCAAAACAAGCCCCACTGATTCGCATTTTCGTTGTTACTAAAGTGAGGTACGACCCACTGCAAAAAGAAGAAAATTCCAAAGGGAACCGCTCCCCAAATCATCCAAGGATAGCGCCTTCCCTGCTTGCTTTGAGTGCGATCGCTTAATACTCCCACCATCGGGTCGTTTACCGCATCCCAGACTTTGCCAATTAGTTGAGTTTGCCCTGCTAATTGCGGATTTAAACCAGCTACATCTGTCAGGAAAGGCGATAAATAAGATATGCCAATCATGGCAGTAATCGCTGTGCCCAAGTCCCCAGCACCAAAGGCAATTTTGGTAGTCAGGTCTAATTTTTCACTATTAGAACTTGGTTGGGAATGGCTGTCAGGGGCAGAATCACTCATATTAACTTGCCCTCGTATTAGGATAATGAGTTTGGTTTGTCATCCAGTATTAGCTATAAATCCTTTCCTTATGCCAGATCTTTACGTCTCCTGGTCAGATTATCACCGCAAAATTGAACAACTGGCTGCCCAAATTTATCAATCTGGCTGGCAGTTCAACCAGATTGTCTGCCTTGCTAGAGGAGGACTGCGAGTAGGAGATATTCTCTCTCGTATTTATAAACAGCCACTGGCAATTTTGGCAACATCGTCTTATAGTGG
>JANZYY010000874.1 GCA_026419705.1 Fischerella sp. | reverse complement strand
GTGATGGACTACTGAGTTCCCGAACTTTTGGTCAAGGAAATGCGGGCAACATCAACATCACAGCAGGATCGCTGTTTGTAAACGATGGGGGGCAACTAAGTTCCAGCACCTTTGGACAGGGAGATGCGGGCAACGTCATCATTAATGCCACTGATACCGTCTCTTTTAATGGCACAGATAACCAAGGATTCTCCAGTGCAGTCTTCAGCACAGTAGAAGCAGGGGGTGAGGGCAAAGGCGGAGACATCAGCATTACAGCCAGATCGCTTTCATTGACTAACGGAGGTAGGCTAAATACTTTTGTTCGTGGAACCTCCGACACAGATCCTGGTGGCATAGGTGATGCTGGCAATGTCAAGTTAAATATCAGCGATGAGATTCAGATTGCAGGAGCGAGTAACAAAATTGACACCACTGGCAACTTTGTCCGCAGTGGCATCTTCAGTGAAGTGAGAAACGGAGCGACAGGCAACGCCGGTAGCATCGATATTCGCACGGGGTCACTTGTTGTCACTGATGGAGGAGAACTTCTTTCCAATACCTCTGGACAGGGAGATGCAGGCAGCATCAAAATAAATGCTAATTCTCTATCGCTCAAAAATGGTGCTCAACTAAATACCAGTAGTGATGTAGAGAATCGCCAAGCGGGCAATATAGAAGTTACGACCGCCAAAGACATTCAGCTAGACAACCAAGCATCAATTACTGCAAATACCCAAGGAGGCGAGGGCAACATTATCCTCAACTCCCGCGATTTAATCTTGCGTCGCAATAGCAACATCACGACCAACGCCACAGGTACAGCCACAGGTGGCAATATTACCATCAATACTGGTAACTTAGTCGCTTTAGAAAACAGCGATATCAGTGCTAATGCCCAAGAAAGCTTTGGTGGAAGAGTATCAATTAGTGCTCAAAGTATCTTTGGTACTCAGTTCCGGGAACGACTGACAGCCGAGAGTGACATCACAGCCACTTCTGAACTTGGCCCCGAGTTCAGTGGCACGGTGCAAATCAACACACCAGATGTAGACCCCAGTCAGGGATTAACAGAGTTACCAGAAAATGTCACAGACCCGAGCGACAAAATCGCCGAAAACCCCTGTCAAAAAGGCTTTAGCAGTTCATTTATCATCACCGGACGGGGTGGTTTGCCAACCAGTCCGACCAAAAACT
>JANZYY010000087.1 GCA_026419705.1 Fischerella sp. | reverse complement strand
GGAGATAGGAGATGAGGAATCTCAATCCCCGATCCCTAATCCCCAATCCCTGGTACTCCTCGATGAAGTCGGTGCAGGTACAGATCCCGCTGAGGGTTGTGCTTTAGCGATCGCCCTGTTGCGCTATCTAGCAGACAACGCCCAGTTAACTATAGCAACAACTCACTTTGGGGAACTGAAAGCACTGAAATACCAAGACAAGCGGTTTGAAAATGCCTCTGTAGAATTTGATGAAACAACCCTTTCGCCTACTTACCGCCTGCTGTGGGGAATTCCGGGACGCTCCAACGCCCTGGTGATTGCCCAACGTTTGGGTTTAAAACCAGAAGTTGTGGAACAAGCAAAAACCTACTTGGGAGGGACAACAGACGAAGTCAACCAAGTAATTGCCGGACTGGAAGCGCAACGCCGCCGTCAGGAAACAAAAGCAGCACAAGCACAAAATTTGTTGCAGCAAGTTGAGCGTTTATACAAAGAAGTATCCGAAAAAGCCACATTTTTACAGGAAAGGGAACAAGCTTTGCGTACATCCCAAGAACTAGCAGTACAGCAGGCGATCGCGCAAGCAAGAAGTGAAATTGCCCAAGTGATTCGCCACTTGCAGCAAGGCACGCCCACTGCTCAAGATGCCCAAAAAGCAACAAATGCTTTGAAGAAGATATCTGAAAAATTTATACCGCCACCAAAACCAAAACCAAAACAAGGATACGTTCCCAAACAAGGCGATCGCATTCGTATTCCCAAGCTAGGGCAAACAGCAGAAGTATTAACTGCACCAAACGAGAATGGTGAGTTAACCGTCCGCTTTGGGATTATGAAAATGACAGTCAAGCTAGAAGATATAGAATCCCTGGATGGTAAAAAAGCCGAACCAGTAGCCAGAAAAGACGTAGAGACGCAAAGAAGCAAAGACGCAGAAAATGTCACCGTGTCACCACGTCAGCGTGTCCCTGCGTCCTCTTCCCAACCAGCCCCAGCAATTCGCACGTCCAAAAATACAGTAGATTTACGTGGATACAAAGTTGCTGACGCAGAATTAATTTTAGAAAAGGCAATTTCCGAAGCAACAGGACCAATCTGGATTATTCACGGACACGGTACTGGTAAACTGCGGCAAGGTGTTCATGCCTTCTTGCAACAGCACCCCAGAGTTAGTCACTACGAAACTGCAGAACAATCTGATGGCGGTACTGGTGTTACCGTCGCTTACGTAGAGTAAAACAGGTAAGGCTCTAATTTAACCCTGTCAAGGCAGGTAAAAAATCCGCTTTCATTTCGCTAATTTACTTGCAATTTTACTTGGTGACTTTGTGTCTTTGTGGTTAAGTCTTTGTGGTTAAGTCTTTGTGGTTAAGTCTTTGTGGTTAATAAAATTTATTGTTCACCACACAGACACACCTGACTCAGCTATCCCCCACCAAAAAAAATCAGCCTACTTGTTGAAAAATTCTTGATTAGGTATTCTTTGGGTGTAAATAGAGTAAATAGACTAGATTAGTGAACATCATGAGTAAATATCTATCTAAAGGAAGATGTATTTATTCTGTATAAAACTTCAGCTTAAGCAGAAGATAGTTAAACAGCAGTTGGTGTGATTAGCAAACAAAACGTAAATAATAGTGCTTGTGCTTTTTTCAGAATCGGTTTTCGTCATAGAGTAAGACAAAGACCACAGCTGTTTACCAAACTATACTAGCTGTAGAAAACGCCAAGCAGCTTGCTGTCAGCTACTTTCTACTCATAGCTTTAGGAAACTAATCTTCACCCATAAGAGTCTGGTTTCAAAATGGGTAACAGCAACAGCCCCTACCAGCCCGATCACCTATGCTAAAAGTTATGCACTCTGCCGCCAATTCACCCACTCCAACTCCCCAGTGGGAGGATTTAATTAAGCTACCAGCTCCAGATTCAATTCAGTGGGACAACATCAAAACCCAGTTGGATTTGGTGCTGTTGGCGCTAGAAACATTAACTGGCATTGGCTCCGAGGCAATGCTTTCAGCGGCAATCAACCTGAATTTAGAGTCGAGAGTGCCAGACCGTGTAGCACTATGGCGACTGCGCCAGTCTAACCCGCTACGTAAAGGTCAAGGAGGGCGAAAAAAGCTTGATGTCGAAGAAGCGCGGGCACTTGTTCTGATTATCTGCTACCTTGCCAAACAGCATCAGGAATTGATTCGTCGTGCTGTTGGCACTTTAGAAAAGATGGCGGAAAACAACCGCGAAGTTCATCAGGCTGCTTTATTAGGAGATTATATCGATGCTTTCTGCAACACCTACCAAGAAAGAATGGAAGAAGATTCGACAATCTCCACAGATGAACTCACCCGCCTTGCTTTAAAACTGCTGATAGATTTGCTCTTTTACAGTGGTCCTGGTGGACATCGCCGCCTCTGGCTAGCACTTATAGACCGTTCAACTAAATTTTGAAAACGTCCTGCTTGCAGTTCCTGCCATGCCTCTAACAAATTCTGTCATCCGTCGGTATACACCGCCCACTTGCACGCTAGAAGTCTTGGCGCAAAGCTCATCTCTATCCCGTTGGGTGGGAAAATCAGTCCTGAAAGAGCTACGCTTCGAGCTACGCTTGGAAGATCCGCAACAGCCAGAAGAACAGAGGATTGTAATTCGTGGCGATCGCGACCAACTGGAGGCTTTGTGTGCAGCAGTAACAAACTACGTGCAGGATTTTCTCCAAACGTCTCCTGAGAACTTTTGGGCAAATTTCTCAGGTCTTGAGGACTCAAGCAAAGTATCAGATCGGCCAGAATCACAAGCTCCAGAATTACAAGAACAACTACAATCTCCCGTTTCTACTCAAACAGCAAACAATTTTACAAATCCGAGACCAGAAACAGAAATACACATACGACCGAGCAACCATTTGACTCATCATTTGTTTCTCGGTTCTCTAGGTTACCAAGTACCTAACCCTGTTGTTAAACTTAGTCTCCTGCAACTATTTGACCTAGCAACAGCTTTAGATGAATACTCAGCCGATGTCCTGGCACTACCAGCTTTATACCAAAGCAGATCGCCCTTTGGTATTCCTGCTTGGGCACCTGTGGCAGCAGTGTTAATCATAGCTGCCGGTCTGATACCCTTTACCTATCAATATGCTCTCCAAAGCCAAAAACAACGACAGACAGCCAAAAAACCCGCTCCCACAGAAGAACAACTAGCCTTAGAATCTCCTTCAACACTCGATCTACCGACACCTACACCTGCACTTACTCCTACCGAACCATTGCCATCTGTACCCTTAGGTTCCGGTCTGTCAATACCTGGTTCTAATTTGCCTCCAGCTCCCCAAACATCTCCTCAAGCATTTCCAACTGCACCTGTAACACCTCAAGCATCTTTAAAAACTACCCCTTCTACTCCTTCACTGTCTGCGGCTTCTCCCACACCCTCTTTCACTTTACCTTCCCAGTCATCCGCAGGGAATGTTTTAACCACACCACAAACAACTGCTAATCTCCCCTCTTCGGGAGGAAAAACACCACCATTGACACCTACAAAACCCCAGCCAACGGTTGTTCAACCCAATTCCCTACAACAGAACAATACTGCACCAAATCCTCAGAGTAGATTTGTTACTCCTGGGAATGAATTATCACCAAGCTCACCTAGCAATACAACGAGTGGAATATCCTCAAGCATCCCTACAGTTCCTCCTCCTATCGGTACCACCCCTAGTAACGGTGGTGGCAATCCTTTTCTAAATCAACAAACTAACTTGCCCACAAGCACCTCTGTTACGCCTGAGGATACCTCGAAATTAGTAGAAAGATTGCGACAAGGTCGCAATACCCCCACAAATGTTGCTACTAGTAACACATCATTTGACTTTAAAACCCAGGTAGCAGAAGCAAGACAGTATTTGCAAAAGCGCTGGGAACCACCTTCTGGATTGAAGCAAGCACTAGAATACAGTCTGATTGTTGGTGTTGACGGTACTATCGAACGTATCTTTCCTTTAGGAAAGGCTGCGAGATTATATGTTGATCGCACAGGTATGCCTTTGATTGGTGAGCGCTTTGTTTCCCCCAATCGAAATGGTCAACCGATGAGAATTCGAGCTGTTCTCAGCCCAAATGGCAAGGTGCAGACTTTTGTAGAGACTGATTAATTAGATTTTTTACAGAAGTTGGGAAAAAGTCAAAGGGGCAAGGTTAAGGGAATTGGAAAAATCCTTTTGCTTTTGCCCTTTGTGTTTCTTGCTTTTTCGACACCACGGGCGGATAACATAACAAGCAAACATGGTGTGTAAGAAGTAAAAACAAAGAGGCTGGAATATCCAGCCCGATCTTTTTGTAGTTTTTGAACCAGTTCAATTTAATAACGGGATTTCTTTTGTTTTGATTTTAGCTTTTTGCGTCGTCGCTCCGAAGCTGCAACTGCACCTTCTACGGGATAGCCCACTACAGGTATCACTTGATACTTACGCTCCTCTTCTAACCGTTTCAGTTCGGTGTAATCAATCCAGTGGATGCAATCAACTGGACAAGTATCTATTGCCTCCTGAATAACCTCCTCCGGATCGCCATCTTGGCGCATTGCCCGCGATCGCCCGTAATCTGGTTCAATATAAAAAGTATTACGGGCAACAAAGGCACAGTGCTTGCAACCAATACAGGTGAGTTCATCCACATAAACACCCTTTTGACGCAGCGTTCCCCCTAATTCAGGCTCTAGACCAGAGCGTTCTGGGGCTTCCCGCAAAAAGCCACCTAGTTCCGGTTCAAGACCAGATCGCTTATCTTCCTGCCCTTCCGGCGACGGCACAAAATCAGACATTACGCACTCCAGCGCTGTACTACCAAGCGAATGGAACCATCTTCGTTTTGCTGTTGTTCAGCCACTTGAAAACCCGCACGTGCTGTCTCTTTCACTACTGTGTTATAAGCATAACGCTGAGTTACCTGACGCAAAAATCCTTCTACAGACAAGTTCTGTTGCCAATATTGTAAGTCAGCTACCAATTCGTATTCTTTGCCATTCCATTTGAAGCCGATATCGTAGCCATTGTCCTGCTCGATCGTAATATCTGCAGCATGGGTTTGATCCCGATAACCACGTACTTCACGCGGGCCCTTCTTCCAGTCTATGCCCAAGTCAGTGAGAGCATCTTGCAAAGATTCAAGGTTACGAATCTGGGTTTTGATTTGGCTAAAGTGTGACATGGTGGTTTTAAATCAACTAAACTAAACTATGTTTGTTTGCAAACTTACCAATCACTGAAAGCGGTTTGTGTATTTACCACTCCAGATTGTTGGACTTTGGCAGCAAAAAATTCTGAGGTTGGCTGTTGACTAAGTACTTGTCCTAGCTGTGCTTCTATTGCTGCTGTCACTTCAGCGCACGAAGCACCCACTATGCCAGTGACTTTTTCTTGTACGCGACCATCTGGATAAATGATGAATTCTAATGTCTCCATGCTTTTGGCCAACCACAAATAGTACTGTTAGAATGTACTGCTCTAGTCAAGGGCTAAAAATATAGCTAATAGGAACGGGATTTTTCCTTAGCTACAAAATTAGCCATTTGTTAACTAATGTTCCATCTCTCAAAATATATATCTCAGAAACTTTACAAAAATTATTAATTTTATTAGTCAACACATCTATTACATGTAAGTTTCTCTTAACCCAATCGAGAAGTCAAGTTCAAAAGTTGACTGTCAAGGAAACCATAAAAGTCTGGAAAGCAAGCAGCAAAAGCGTTTGCAGAAGCAGAGAGAATCAGAAATTCCCGGAATTATTGAAAATATTTATCACGATCATTAGCTGTATTCGACAAAATTCAGCCAAAAGCATAATGTATAAAATTTTCATAAAATGAGAAAAATCAAACAAATAAGGACAAATAACGACAAAATAAGATTTTTTTGGGTTAATATTATGTATTTTTTGGATTTTTGGGCATAAACGATTCTGGAAATGAAACAACCCAAGACAATAAAACCTTGTTCAGGTAATGGCTCTAGTATATGTATCTACAGCCATAAGCCCAAATTAATCATTTACCAACAAGGCATAAATATGCTTGTGGCAACGTGTACAATACCTCCTGTGAAGGTAGGCAAAGCAGGGAATCATCTAAACTTGGGCTTAGATTTTTATTCTACTCAGCTAATTAACTATGAATACAGAACAAGTAATGAGTTCTACTAATTTTCCCAAAATGATACGTGTTGGAGTGCTAGGCTTTGGCGGATTAGGACAAGCAGCGGCCAAAGTACTTGCCCCAAAACGAGAAATGATTTTAGTAGCAGCAGTAGATCGCAAAGGTTATGCTTATGCCGCTGAGGGTTTAAATGCCCAAGAATGCATTGCAACATATCAATCTCAAGGTTCGGTTGGTTACCTAGAACCGTTTGGTAAATTAACCAACCGTAGCATTAAGGATTTAATAGAAAACGGTCATCCTGTAGATGGATATTTTCTGGCTTTACCAAACTTACCCAATGATTTTATTCCCTCTGTAGCCAAGCAATTTATGGAGTCTGGTTGGCGTGGGGTATTAGTAGATGCGATCAAACGTACTAGTGCAGTTGAACAGCTACTGACACTGAAAGAAGAATTGCAAGCCGCAGGTATTACCTACATGACAGGATGCGGAGCGACACCAGGACTATTAACAGCAGCAGCAGCCCTCGCCGCCCAAAGCTACGCTGAAATTCATCGAGTAGAAATTACCTTTGGTGTAGGGATCGCTAACTGGGAGGCTTACCGAGCTACCATCCGCGAAGATATTGCCCACATCCCCGGTTATAACGTAGAAACAGCCAGAGCAATGACAGATGCAGAAGTAGAAGCACTCTTGGATAAAACCAATGGTGTTTTGACATTAGAAAATATGGAACACGCCGACGATGTGATGCTAGAGTTAGCAGGAATTTGTTCGCGCGATCGCGTTACTGTTGGCGGCGTAGTTGATACCAGAAATCCCAAAAAGCCCCTTAGTACCAACGTCAAGGTTACAGGCCGCACTTTTGAAGGTAAAATTTCCACCCACACCTTTACATTAGGCGATGAAACCAGCATGGCCGCAAACGTTTGTGGCCCAGCTTTCGGCTATCTCAAAGCAGGCATAACCTTACATCAACGCGGCATACACGGAATATTCACTGCTGCTGAAATTATGCCCCAGTTTGTCAGATAGGTTTGTAGTAAGCACTTTAGTGCTTAAAAATTTGAGGGCTTTAGCCCTCACTACAAACCTTCAAAATTGTTTAATAAATTACTATTATCATTCTAGAGTTCTTTAGTTACAGTAGCGTCTTGCTTCCTCCTCCAACCTTTTGATATCGCTTTCCCAGCGCTGAAGTTTGCTCCATCGCTCTGTTAGTTGATATTCTGTAGGGGTTTGGGAAGGTTGTGTGCCTGGGTTCGGATAAATTCTCCTGCTTGCTAGCCATTGACAACAATAGTATTGCCAAAGATAAGCATGATCGTGTGTATCACCACCAAGACAACGAATTTGCTTAACAGATAGTTGATGTTGACCGAAAAGTATTTGTTGATTTTTTAAGTTCTTGGGAAATAAGCGAGTTTCACTACCTCTTCCACGAAAGAACTCTACCACAAACCACTCACCAAAATCGAAAATACAAATCTCTGTCGGGTTGCTACCGTCATCTTTTAAGATATCAACATCTCGTTTGATCTGACTTCCTATGGTATTGAATGTTTTTTGGGGAAGTAAAATGCGAATACGCTCAAAGCGATCGCTGTAAAATTTCCAAAATTCACTACGGCGTAATAGTTGATTTACCTCAAAGTCCTCTAATTGAAGTCTTTGCAAAATCAAACTTACTAACTTTTTAAAATCAGCATAATTAATTACTCCTATCAACTCTCTGAGTTTTTGTCTTGCTTGTTCTGAGAGTCTATGGATTTTTTCAGCGTTACTATAATTTTCTTTAACCCATGCAACTAATGGTGGATACTTACTCGCTACTTCCTTAGATATGTGAATTAACAAATAGTTCACGGCGTTTACTTGATGCTCAGACAATGACATTTCATTTAAGCATCGTAATAGCCAGTTTACCTGTTGCTGATTTGTAAAAGTCAGAGAACAAAAATAGGGAACTATCTCTTCAATAAAGTTTTTAAATGCTGCAATCCAAACTGGTAAATCATCATTAATTTCTGTAATTAATTCACTGGGAGTGAAATTGAGTTCACAAGCTATTTTACTGAGTTCTCTTCCTGTATTATTAGTATTAAGTGACCGAATTATTTTTACAGTTAGTATATCTTTGACATCTTCAATACTCAAAAATACATGAAAAGACTCTACAAAAGAAGATGCTAGATGATTTTGATTTTGGTCGTTATAGTACAGAGCTAAACGCCACAATAATTGACGTTGTAACCATGTATTATGAACAGCGTATTTCCAGATTAACTCTGATGTTTTTCTACTAATTAACGAATTTTTATTATCCCATTCTGATTTGCCGTAAATGCAATAAATCCATTCTAGTCGACTAATGCTTTCTTCTTTTCCTTCTTGAACTTTTTTCAATATTTCATCAACAGTCTGTACAGAAATCTCTATCTTGGGTAATTGAGTAGTAAATTCGAGTAATTTTTTTGGTTGGGGATACACAGATAGAGAATAAGTAGGAGGTGAAGGAAAATTATCATTCATTTATTTTTATCCTGATATTTTTTGATATATGATTTATTGACTAATTCATCACTACGAAATTGTAAACGGAATAGTACTTTACGGTTAGCAGGGTTATCGCGAGTTTTATCGGCTTCAATTTCTCCTCTTCCTGCGGCTAAAATTTTCTGACTTAAAGATGATTTAGTGGTAAAATTCATATCATAAAATATGAATTTATATACTGATGAAGCTCGGAGAACACTTAATTCCATATTGGTTTTATCATCTCCTTCAGAACTGGTGTGACCTTCGATCACAACACGAGAAACTTCGTTTTCTATTTCTTGTTTGGAGAAAATAACTCGACTATACACAGGAATAAATCTTCGGAGAAAATCTTTTCCTTGTGGCTTAAGTTATGTGCTACCTTGAGCAAAGAGAATTGATTCTTGAATGCTAATATCTCCAGTTTCTGGGTTAACTTTGACATTAATGTTATTGCTTTTCATTTCTCCAATCACATTACCAATAACTACTCGTTTAGGCTCGTCAATTTGAGCTAACGCAGTGATAAAAAGCAGGACAAAAAACATTAACAATCCAGACATTAAATCACCGATAGAAAGATATGTACTTGCATCATCATCTTCGGTATTGTCTCGTTCAGAATCCCATGTAAAATTTTGCATTTTAATGATTTCCGCTAAATTGATTACGGCTATCAGTCGCAGCAACTAAAACTTCAGCAGAATGAACTAATTTTTGACAAACTTGAGTCATTGCAGTATCTACTTCCTTGAAAAAATGAGTGTGTGTTTGTTCAAAATGATTTGTCCAAGCATTTAATGAAGTTTCAAAAGCGTGAGATAATGCCCGATACTCACTTTGTATATCTCTAACTTGAGTTCCAATTTCACGAGCAATTTCTTGTAATTGTATTAGCCTATCACTTGAATTTAGTCCCATAGCATTTACTAGTTTGCCCACTTCTATAGTGGTACGACTGACTAAATTCATATCTTGATTGACTTGATGAGATAACTCTCTTCTACGCTGATATTCTTCTTGGTAAATACTATTTAAATTATTCACTACTCCTGCTAAACCATCTCTTTGTTTTCCTAGAGTTTCCTCTAAAAGATTATTTTGGCGTGCAAAAAAGTTTTCTAGATTGGCTTGATATTCGTCCCGAAATACTTTTAAATCTTCCTTAACTGTGTTGCGACAATCAATGAGGGCATGGTTGATATCTCCTAAAGTATTAAGCAAGTTATCTTTGACTTCATTCATCAGAGAAGATGCTTTATTTCCAGTAGTTTGTAATTCCTGCTGAAAAGACCTATGGGCTTGAGAAAGAATATTAATCATTCCAGTACGGGTAGCTTCTAATATCTGTTTTTCAATTTCTGCTCGTTTTTCCAAAGCTTGTTCTAACTCTTCTCTAATTCCTCTAAATGTTGCGGCTGCATTTTCAGCACTTGCTTGAAATGCGGTTCTTTGTTCTGTCATTCCTTCAATACTGTGATCAACTGCGCGATTTATTTCAACTGCTGTTTGTTCTAAAACACCTTTTGTGTCTGTTTGAAATTGGCTGAGAGTTTCTCTTAAATTGTTAGCAAAGTGCTGTAGTTGAGTTAATGTTTGTTCTTGAAAATTCTGAATTGTAGTGATAGATGTTCCCAAATCCCGGTGAAGAGTCAAGACTGCTTCAGATACTCTCTCTGTTAACTCTGCACTTTTATCGAGTCTATCTGCTATCGGTTCTAATACCTGATTTCGTAAATCCTGAATCAGGCTTTCCAAAACTCTCTGTCCTTGATTTTCTTGTAATTCTCTTGTTTACGGATATCCATATAGCACCTCTTTTGATTTATATTGATTGTTTGGTAAATTTACGTAATTCTTTCTCAGTGAGAAATTCTCTCGCTACTCTAACAGGGAGGTGTTCCGCATACAGGCGATCGTCTACCTTCTCTCGTAGTTGCAAACTGTAAATTTTCTCACCTACTTGATTAGATTCAACCGGGTCATTGACTAGATAAACTTTGCTAGGAGCATGTTCTCTTAGTAACCGCACCTGCAAACAAGTTTTTAAATCTCGTGTTGAAGTGCAGAGAGGAGAATCATCACCAAATAATTCCCGTGCAGCTTTCCAAGCATGATTAACTGCAACAATCTCTCTCACCAACTGTTCAACAGATGTCTTGCAAAGTTGTTCAATTTTATCCATCGGTATGTAGTCTTGATGCTTTGTTTCCGATGGTTTTATTGTTCGCGTAAAAGTATTGAATATAGCTTTAAACTTAAAAAGTTATAAAATTTTTATGTAGCCCAATACGGTTCAGTTAAAGATTGTTGGTACACAAAATTGGTCTGTAGAGACGCGAAATTTAGAGACGCGAAATTTCGCGTCTCTACAAATGATTGTGAGTTTATCACCAAGCGTATTTTTATATAGCCCACACAGGCGAACTTTGTTTATCTATATACACTCTTGTTAAGTATTAGATAGTTAAAAACACGACTCAACCCCCAATACCCGATCCCTAATCCCTCTCCCCAATCCCTCTTCTTCCTCATCCAACATCAATTCTGGTGTTTGCATCACAAACGGTAAATCAGCGCCTAATATACCCCGCTTGATCCGCTCAAGTGTCTCAGGAAAAACCACGAACAGAGGATATATGGTATTTGTCCCCTCGCTTAAAATATGTTGGTGGCGGGGGGACATTAACCATTCATAGTCTTGATCCAAACAAACTTGTGTTTGTCGCCAGCGTCCCAAAAAATCTGAAAAGTCTTCATGGGGACGATGAATAAAGACAAGAATTTCAGCTTCCCTTTTAATTTTCCATTCCGGATCGCACATCAGAACTACCACATCACAGGGTAGGGAAATTGTCTTAGTCGTAGTTGTTGCTTCCCGACGCAAACGCACAATTGGCAAAGGAATGGTGATTATACTTTCGTCTGGACACCGCAGACTGGGAATCATTTCTAAGTATGGACGATGTTGCTTGAGTAAGGCGATCGCACCAATATTATTACTGTACTCAGCCAAACTAATTTCATAATGAGATCTTTTTAGGGTCATGATTAAAATTACGAATTATGAATTATGAATTCAGATTTGAAATTTGATTTTGATTATGTTGAGTTAAGGATGAAGGATATAGTGGGAAATGTTCCAGCCTTAATCTTTCATCCTTGATCCTTGATTTTCTCTTAGCCTAGCTTTTCAAATACCTTGAACAAAGGCAGATACATTGACAGCAAAATAGTACCAACCATTCCCCCTAAAACCACAATCATAATTGGCTCTAAAACACTAGTTAGTGCCTTGACTGCCTGTTCTACTTCATCTTCATAAAAATCAGCAACTTTCATTAACATCCCATCTAATTCTCCAGTTTCTTCCCCAATACTAATCATCTGAATTGCCATGGGAGGGAAAACCTTCTCTTTTTGTAAAGCCAGACTAATCATACCTCCCTGTTGAATTTCTGCACGCGCTGCATCTATGGCGTTAGCAACTACCTGATTTCCGGAAGTATCCCGCACAATTTCTAAGGAAGTTAGAATGGGGACACCTGAACGAGTTAGAGCGCCAAAAGTACGGCTAAAACGAGCAACAGATGACTTTTGGATTAAGTCACCAAATAATGGCATTTTTAGAGAAATACGATCGATTGTTTCCTTCCCAACACGGGTTTTGTAGTACTGCTTGTAGGCAAATGCTATTGCCATTAAAACCCCAACAAACACAAAAACTCGCCAACTTCGCAAAACTTCACTACAAAACATCATGAATTGAGTCAAGGGTGGTAATTCTGTCCCTAATTCCTCAAAAATTTTGGCAAAAATGGGAATCAAAAAAACTGTCATACCGACAAAGATGGCGATCGCGATAATACTTACAGCAACTGGATAAGCCATCGCTGATTTGATTTGGTTTTGCAATCGAGCCACATCTTCTAATAACTTGGCTAAACGATTTAGTACTTCATCTAAAACACCACCAACTTCACCAGCCTGAATCATACTGACATACAATCCGTCAAAGCAGTCAGGATGTTTGCGCATTGCATCTGAAAGGTTTACCCCATTTTGAACTTCACTACTAATATCCAAAAGGGATTGTTTTAATTTCGGATTACTACAC
>JANZYY010000873.1 GCA_026419705.1 Fischerella sp. | reverse complement strand
AGATGTGTATAAGAGACAGTAGCAGCACTCCTTGAGAGACAACTAGGGTCAGCACAAGAGCGTTCACCAGCAGCATACCCGTGATATCTAGTAGCAATTGTTGACGTATACGAGGTACTACTGTCTGGAAGTGCACACCCTTAATAAATGTTTTAAAAATCATTCCAAATCCCGCCAGTACAAAAATATCGCATACCCACTGATGGCGCACGTACCAGCGCAGCAGAGGGTGAGCTTGCTGATACTCTTGCCAAGTCCACTGAACCCGTTCTGGGTCTCGCAGGTCAATCCCATTCCAGCCATGATGCAAACGGTGCAGTTCTGCATAGATACTGTGGGGCCACAACATTGGCCAACTAATCAACCGCGGTATCAAAGCATCGAACCAATTCCATCCCGTCAGCGTCCGATGAATCATATCATGGGTGCACAGAAGCCAGAAACCATAGAATACTCCCGCCAGGATTGTTGCACCGACAAAGAGGCTGAATTTTGGTGTTAACCAAGCTAATGTCACTAGGCTGATAAATATTAAACCAAGTATGCTGAAGCGTAATAGTCCTACTAAGGGATTTACTTGGTGTAAGTCGGCGGTGACTTGCTGTAACTCTTGAGAGAGACTAGTCAAAGTCATGGTACGATCGCCCATAACTCACCTCACCTGAAATTGTAACCTAAGTAACTATTAGCTTAGCTCTTGAAAAAACTATTGCCATGTTGCATATTCTCAAAGCTTCTTTAGGATTGCATAAGCAAAAGAGGGGCAAAACAGCTTTGCAACCGCATATTATGCGAATCTGTCAATGCCCTGTTGACAATTTGAGCAATAAATTTTTGCAACATAATCCTAATTTTTAATACTTTCCCACTCTCTTAGAATTTTCTGTGCTTGCTGGCAAAGTACGTCATGGAACTGACCGTTACTGGCTAATAAACCACCCCATTGATGAATGTCTCCGGTGTTGTACTGCAATGGTTGACCATCAAAGTGGGTAAACTTACCGCCAGCTTCTGTTAAGATTAGTTCTGGTGCTGCCATATCCCAATCTTTAGGAGCAGATTTTCCAGAAAGGGAAATGTAAATATCTGCTTGTTGTTCCACAATAGTGGCAATTTTACAGCCTACGCTACCAACGGCTTTTTGATTTTGACAAGGTAAGTTTTGCAG
>JANZYY010000872.1 GCA_026419705.1 Fischerella sp. | reverse complement strand
ATTCTCATGCATCCCTTTCATATGTTGGGAGTTGCCGGAGTATTTGGTGGTGCGTTCTTGAGTGCCTTGCATGGCTCGTTGGTTACTTCAACACTCATCCGCAACACCCGCGAAAACGAGCCAATAAACGCTGGGTATCAGCTTGGTCAAAAGCAAGTGACTTACAGCTACTTAGTAGGACACTCTGGTTTCCTGGGTCGCCTGTTAGTTCCAACTTTTGCGAGTCGAAATCACCGTGCTTTTCATTTTCTAATGGCAGCTTTGCCAACAATAGGTATTTGGTTTGCGGCATTGGGTGTTTGTTCGGTCGCATTGAACCTGAATGGATTTAACTTCAATCACTCCGTCTTAGATAGTCGAGGTGCACCTATTCCCACAGATGCTGATTTACTCAATCGAGCTAATCTCGGGTTAGAAGCAATGTACGCCCCCAATACCCATAATTTCCCGCCAATTCTTTCTAGCGGCATACCATTTCCGGTGAGTTGAAAAATTGAAAATTTCCTCATAAATAAAAAATTTCTCATTAAACACCACCCTTTGATGGAATGTTGCAGGGGCGGTTTTGTGAAAGCGTTGCACCAAACAGGAATTTGGCTCTGAAGGAGCTTAAGGCACGGTAAAATACAGACGCGTTCATACGCTTACGGCAGGAACTAAGTCACTACTAAGACACCAAGAATTGAATCTCTGATTATAAATAGAAAATTCGGCTTTTGGGATGGGCGTCTCGCCCGTCCTTTGCATTTTGAACGGGACAACCCACCCCACAAGAGTCATCCCCAGATTTTACGTTAGTTGTTCTACTTACCAATTCAAAAAATGTTTGAGGGCAGATAACCCACTCAGGATGAGACACCCTCAACCATCTCTGTGTGGAGAAAGGAGAGACTGTCCGTGCGAAATCCCCCTTCAACCCATTTCCTCCTTCCCGATCTGCAATCGATACTGTTTCTCCAAAAAATGACTACAAATGTTCTTGGTTGGTAGTGAGTACTTAAATACTCACTACAAACTATGTGTAGTTCTATTTTTGAGAATTGGTAGATATTTTTATTCCTTAAAAAAAGTTATGACAAGGCAGGAGGCAGAGAGCAGAAAGCAGAAGGGAAGGGGTTTTGAGGTAACTTTACTTGGGAGCATCCCAGTTTTTTGCAAAGAGGGCGAAAATCAGTCAGGATAAGTAAGACGAGTGTATTTATCTAGCGAT
>JANZYY010000871.1 GCA_026419705.1 Fischerella sp. | reverse complement strand
ATCTCACTATCATCATTTGTATTGTTTGGACGGTTTATACTAGGGACACATCCTACACAAATGGCACTGAGGCTACTGAAGAGTAAAAATTGACGACGTTTCAGCTTCATATCTCACTAAAATCAATATTTAGGTCGGTTTAGCCGAAGCAATGTAGTGATACATTAAGGCTGAGAAGGCAGCAGTGAGGAATTTGCGTCCTTTGTTTTTGATCGGCTGCTCTCGGTGAAAGTTCCATGTCCCAAGACAATCAGAATTCACAACCACCTTCTTCCCTAGAACCACAGGAAACTCAACCTGGCCAAAGAACATACCAAAAAGTCCAACCTTTTTGGAAGATTAAAACTATTCAAATTCTCAAAGCGGCGATCGCCGTTTTAGAATCAACGGTTGAGAAACTGGAGACAGAACCCCCTCCTAGTAATGTAGAGACGCGCCATGGCGCGTCTCTACTGTTAGCCAAAATCCGCTCTTTTTTGCCAGCAAATTTATCAGCAAAGTTGTCAGATACAGCTTTGACTGGAATTATTGCAGTTTTTGCCGTGATTTTGGTTTGGACAACTTCTACTGTTTTGACTAGCAAACCTACTGAAATCGCAACTGCTCCCCCTCCCCCTACTCCCTCCATTTCCCCCACACCAGAAGCACCGCCTGCTGAAGAACCGCCTCCACCAAGCGTAACTACTCCACCAGAAGAAACGCTACCACCAATTGCAGAAGAACCCACCCCGCCACCGCAAGAAGAACCAGAACCAAAACCAGAAATCACTCCTACGCCGACACCAACGCCAACTTTCGTATTCACACCAGAACAAACTTTGATCGCAACAATTGAAAATCAAGTAGCAGAAATAAGCGATCGCTTTGCCTCGGGACTCATACAATCGATACAAGCAAATTTTCTCACCAGCAGTCTGAATATTAAAATTAGTGATGATTGGTACACTCTTGAAGAATCCCAACAAGACAAACTAGCAGCGGAGATTCTCCAACGTTCTCAAGAATTAGACTTTACCCATCTAGAGATTACAGACTCTCAAAATAGGTTAGTAGCACGCAACCCTGTTGTCGGTACTGAAATGGTGATTTTTAAACGACGAGCATAATATGGGGAGATGGGGAGAGTGGGAAACAACCACTAACCACCAACCACTGTACGGGCGGGTTTAGCTATCAAACTTTTGAGCTTCCAAAGACAAGATATCTATTCAAACCCGCCCCTAC
>JANZYY010000870.1 GCA_026419705.1 Fischerella sp. | reverse complement strand
AGACGCGCAAGCGTCTTCCCGCAGGGTAGGACACAAAGAACACAAACAGAGGAGATATGGAGAGAATTTAGCGCAGCCTCACAAAGAAATAGTATTAGGACATTATCGCAGTTGGATTATTTGCTTGCAATTGCTGTCTTTTCTTGATATTCAAAATAACTTAACTATATTGCTCATTTGCATGTTTTTGGCGAGTTTGTTTTCCTCTAGCCAAGATATTGCTACTGATGCATTAGCAGTAAATTTGCTTGAATCTCAAGAACGCGGATTGGGAAACGCCATTCAATCTGGAGGAAATGTATTGGCAGCATTTATTAGCGGTGGTATCATGCTGATCCTGCTAGAGAAAGTGGGATGGCGGTACAGCCTCATGGCAATTTAGTACCAACATGGCTTTATCAAGAACAAGTTACTGCAAAATCAACAGACTTAGGCTTTTTAAGGTCATACTTCCAGCCGTTTGTTAGCTTTGTTTCCCGCCCGAAAATGCTACTGTGGCTTTTCGTCGTGCTGCTGTATATGACCGGCGATAGTGTGACGAGTATAACGATTCGTCCGCTTCTGGTAGATAGGGGGTTGTCTTTATCAGACATTGGCTGGATATTGGGCGTAGTCAATTATAGCGCCCAGATTGCATCAGCTTTGATAGCTGGAGTGATGATAATGCAGTGGGGACGTCAGCATTCTCTGATTGTATTTGGACTTGTCGCAGCTGTCACCACACTCCTGTATATCTTGTCAGCAATCGGTACCACCCAGAGTATGGCACATACCGCATTACCCAGCGCCACGATCGACAACAGCGATCGCACAACTGCTGGTACTGATTATACTATTCAAGTTTCAGTTATGTTCTTAGGTGGAATTGCTGCCACAATTTTGAGTGGGATTCTCGCCCAGCGCACGGGTTACACCCCCACGTTTATCGTCAGTGCGGCTGTGAGTTGGTTAAGTGTGTGTTTGAGTACTAAAGTATACGATCGAGAAAATCTGCGTTACTAATCAGGATCGGTTCCAGAGCTTCGTGCCATTTTTACCATTACAAGTTAACTTAGTGCTTAAACTCATCCTTTTAGTAGAAGACAGCAAACGTTAGCAGCAATTAGGGTAATTATTTGGACAAAAATGGTTATTTATTAACCATATATACTCACATCTTGCACCTGGAAATATGGATGTCAAAACCACAACCAAGTGTAAGAGGAATTAATCGTTCAATCTCAAG
>JANZYY010000869.1 GCA_026419705.1 Fischerella sp. | reverse complement strand
GTTGAAGATAAACCATTTGTAGAGTTTATTCAGCAAGATTACTTACCTGCTTTACAAAAGGCGATAGCCCAAGCAGGGGTCAAGGATTTAGAACTGTCCTTTGTGAAGCAGAATGTTCCGATCAAAGGAATGGAGCAAATGGGTGAGTGTTGGCAAATTGTCGGGAATTTTTCAGATGGCGTGCGCCATTTCAACCTGTATTTTCCCGATGAAAACATTCAAGGAAAAAAGGCATTTTCCTGCAATGAAGGAAAACGCCCTAGCACCCTTGAATCATTCTTAATTGATGAACGCAAAACCACGCTAGATTTATTAGTGTATGGTCTGATGCAGCGCTTGAACGGTCAAAAGTGGCTGGGGAGAAATTAGCCTAGTTCATGAAAATGGTAGGTAACGGCTCCAGTAATAGGATCGTTATCTATCCTCACATAACCTGATTTCAGCATCTGTTTTAAAGCTGCTTCTACATCTGCAAAGCTAGCTCCAGTTGCTTTCACTCCTTGAGTTACGGTTAGCATTCCACCCCGCTTTTCCGCTGCTTCGATCAACTTGACTATCAGTTGATTACCTGTGGGTCGGTATACTTCGGAAACAACTACTGGTTGATCTAGTGGTACACCCAAGGGGGAATAACCTGCTTTTAACCTCATTCTTAATTCGTGTTCTTCTACCATTTTCGGGATGAAGAACAAATCTACAAACTGTCCCACACCAAATACACCATAGGTTACTAGCCATAACAAGCCTGTCCCGATCTTGCCATTGTATAAACGATGCAAACCTCCCAACCCAAAAAACCAAGCTGCATTCAAGATATAGGAGACAAGCAGGCGCTCTTGATGGTCTTTATTGGTGTTGTTTTCAACATTCATCTTGTGTTCAACCCCTCGGACTCGTCGCTCTTGCTTTTTTAGTTAGACAGTTTTCTTATTCTTTTTTGTTTCTAAAGAAAATAGCCTGTTAGAGTAGTGAAATTGGTAAACCACTCTATCGAAGACAGAGTAGTTGATGATCTTAAGATAACCAACTTCTCAGAGATTTACAGAAATTGAAGTGGCAAAAAGCACAATATATTAATTTTTATGTCATGTTTATCCTTCTGTAACACAGATCCTCAACTTCTCGTGAGAAGTCGGGAATCCAAATTAGATGTTTTACTGAATCAATATTGAGATTCTGACTGCGGATAAAGTATCTAGCGATCGCTCTCGCTCCATCAATTTTATTAAATCTGTAGTCAATAACGCTTGATC
>JANZYY010000868.1 GCA_026419705.1 Fischerella sp. | reverse complement strand
GGGTAAGTATTGTTTGTAGTTAGCGCTTCAGCCCGAAAGCGCCAACTACAAACCCCGCAAAGTTGCTTTGGCAAACCCCTAGGGACTGTCGCAATCCCTCCAGGATTCACGCCACCAAACCTGAACGCAGAGCACGAACAGCCGCTTGGGTGCGATCGTCAGCACAGAGTTTATTTAGAATATTGCGTACATGGGTTTTAACTGTTCCGACGGTAATATACAGTTTCTCTGCAATCTGACCATTACTACATCCAGCTACAATCAACTCTAGAATTTCCAATTCCCGTTGAGTTAAAGGATAAGTTTCTAAAACTTGTTCGTACTCTGGTGCTAGGGCATCTATTTTGACAGTCCTGGCCCGATCGGATGTCTCCTTAGCTGGCAAACCTTTGCGCATCTGCAACAACACAATGTTGGCGATCGCCGGATCGATCCAGGAGTTACCTTCGTATGTTGCTTGAATTGCTTCTGTTAATCTATCGATACTTGTATCTTTCATATAATAAGAGTCTGCCCCTGCTGCAAAAGCAGCAAGGACTGTATCTTCGGAGTGTTCCATGGTCAGGATGAGGATTTTGGTTGAGGCGTCCTCATTCTCGGCTTGCCATTGTTTAAATTTGCGGGTGAGTTCAATACCATCCATGTCAGGCAAGCCAATATCCACAACAGCTACATCTGGCTTGGCAGTTTCCAATAATTTCAGACCTTTAGTGGCATTTGCTGCTTCACCAATCACTCGAATTGCACTGTCAGTTTGTAATGCAGCCTTTAGCCCCATTCGTGTCAAGTCATGATCTTCAATTAAAACAATAGTAATTTCACTCATTGCTACTTGTACTCTCTGCTGCTTGCACCGTCGAAAACCGACTTTGTGACTTTTGTTTTTTTATTTTCCAAAACCTAAGATAGATGATCTTTTCAGAAATTTGCATCCACCAATAGAGATAGCCATTTTTACGTCTTTTTACCCACCGACACAGGCAAAATCTAGCCGAGGATATAGGTTAGTTTATAAAGAATTATGAAATACTGACATGAACTTTCGCTGTCATAAATTTGAGTAATTATCTTTAAAAAATTACTCTGTCCCGGCTTGAAAAATATCTATGGGTTAGAGGAGGGATTTTTGAAACGAACCACAAAGAACACAAAGGGGGAACAAAGCAATTAAATGTAAATAGTGGTTTGGTTTGCCAAAGCAACTTTGCGGGGTTTGTAGTTGGCGCTTTCGCGCTGAAGCCCTAACTACAAACAATACTTACC
>JANZYY010000867.1 GCA_026419705.1 Fischerella sp. | reverse complement strand
AGCTGCTCCCTTCTACGGTATGGTTTACGATGAGTGGATCGACGCAGTGGTTAACATCACCGTGCCTGTATACTTATTCTTTGGTGGTGCCGATCCATTCATTCCTCTCGAACGAGTCAGACAAATCGAGTCCCGGTTCAAGGAACTTGGCAAAGAGTTCATATTGAAGGTTTATGCTGATGCTGACCACGGTTTCTTCTGCCACGAGCGTTCTTCCTACAACCGCTTGGCAGCTGAAGACTCTTGGCGCGAACTTACACGGTTCTTCCATAAACATCTGCAAGGGTCTACCTAACAACTTCAACCTGCCATATTCAGGAATGATTTTGGTAAAGAAGCGCCGTTTAAATTGACATTACACAGATCAACCCCATCCAGGTTAACGTAGCTGAGGTCTGTATGCTGCAGATCGGTTCTTGACAAAATGGCTTTAGTCATGTTGACGTTATGTAGGTCTGCCTTACTCAGATTTGCACCAGTCAAGTTTGCCTTGCTCAGATTTGCACCCGCCAAGTTCGCTCCAGTCAGATTGGCATAGCGCAAATCCGCACCCTCCAAATTTGCACCGCCCAGATCTGCATAGCGCAAATCGGCTAACCGCAAGTCTGCCCTAATTAGGACAGCCTTGTGCAAATCCACTTTCCTCAAAGTTGCCCGAATTAAACAGGCTCTGCTCAAATCAGCCCAAATCAACAGGGCTTTGCTAAGATCGGTTCTCCACAGGATTGTTTCTTCTAGAGTCGCTTCATTTAAATTCGCTCCCCGTAAACAAGCTCCTGATAGATTTGCCCCACTCAGATTTGCTTGACCCAGGTTAATTCCTGCTAAATATGTTTCGCTCAAATTAGCCTGTCGCAAACTTACCTGTAAAAATTGTCTATTGCCCGCAGCATAGTGTTTGAGAACGTTATCAGCATCCATGATCGCGATAGTAGTGCATACTTGCATTTTAGTTTGTAAAGTTATGTAAATAAATATAACAAAAATTAGAGAAAAAGCAAATAAGTAAATAATGGCTGTGCAGTCATGCAATGTTATGCAACAGACCAGTACTCTGTCAGTCAAGGCAACTTTGCAAGCTGAATAAAACTTTTTATTTCTCTTATTTTCCTCTTCCCTGGCAAGCTTGGCGTCTATGGCGGTTGTTTTTTACCCCTCAAACTTGTTGTGACAGAGTACTAGTAGTTCATGTCATTAGTTCTGAAGGGTTCGTAGTGAGCGATTTATCGCTCAATTTCAAGGGCTAGAGCCGCTGACTACAAACTGTTACAAC
>JANZYY010000866.1 GCA_026419705.1 Fischerella sp. | reverse complement strand
GAAGCAACAGTGCGGGAAGTGTTGCAAGCGGTGAAGCGCCAAGGTGATAAAGCTGTATTGCATTACACCGGAGAATTCGACCATCAAATTCTCAAACCAGAAGAACTGCGCGTTAAAGGCTCAGAACTAGATGCTGCTTACCAACAGGTCTCTAAAGAGCTACTGGCAGCAATTCAGCTAGCTTGTCGCCAAATAGAAGCATTTCACCGCCAACGAGTTCCAAAAAGCTGGGTACACTTTGGCGATGATGATGTGGTAGTGGGTAAACGTTATACCCCTGTAGATCGGGCGGGAATTTACGTACCTGGTGGTCGCGCTGCATACCCGAGCACGGTATTGATGAATGCGATTCCAGCCAAGGTAGCGGGAGTTCCACAGGTAGTGATGGTAACACCACCAGGAACGGGAAAAACGCTCCACCCAGCAGTATTAGTAGCTGCTCAAGAAGTCGGGATACAGGAAATTTACCGAGTAGGAGGAGCGCAGGCGATCGCTGCTTTAGCGTACGGTACAAAAACAATTCCAAAAGTAGACGTTATTACCGGCCCGGGTAACATTTATGTGACCCTAGCAAAAAAACTTGTCTATGGGACAGTTGGTATAGATTCTTTGGCAGGGCCAAGCGAAGTGCTAATTATTGCCGATGAAACTGCAAATCCCGTTCATGTGGCAGCAGATATGCTAGCGCAAGCTGAATACGATCCAATGGCAGCAGCAATCTTGCTGACGACCGATCCGGCTTTAGCCAAGAACGTGCAAGTTGCAGTGGAAAGACAACTGGTGGATCACCCCAGACGCACGCTGACAGAGAAAGCACTCGCTCACTATGGTTTAATTGTGATTGTAGAATCCCTGCAAGCAGCAGCCGAATTATCCAACGAATTTGCTCCCGAGCATTTAGAGTTGCAAGTAGAAGATCCTTGGGCAGTACTACCACTGATTCGCCATGCTGGTGCAATTTTCTTAGGTTATTCCACACCGGAAGCAGTGGGGGACTACATTGCCGGGCCCAACCATACTTTACCAACTTCCGGTGCAGCCCGCTATGCTTCAGCATTGGGAGTAGAAACCTTCCTGAAACACTCAAGCATTATCCAATATTCGCAAACTGCACTAGAAAAAGTCGCAGGTGCAATAGATGCTCTCGCCACTGCTGAAGGCTTACCCTCGCACACTGACTCTGTCAGACGTCGAGTTCAAAAAGAAGAATAAATCAGGGAATAGTTAGTAGATAGTAGATAGTAGTTAGTAGTTAGTAGTTAGTAGATAGTAGATAGTAGATAGT
>JANZYY010000865.1 GCA_026419705.1 Fischerella sp. | reverse complement strand
ACAATGCCGTACTCTTGGAATGGATAGGCGTCAAACTTGATTTTGACTGGCATTCCCACTTTCAAGAAACCACTCTGCTGACTGGGCATTTGGGCTTTGAGTATGAAGCCCATGTTTTTGGGTGCAATTTGGGCTATTCTCTGACCGGCTTGTACTACTGCTCCTGGTTTGGTAACTGGTAACTCAAAAATCACTCCATCAACTGGCGATCGCACTATTCGTTGCCGCAACTGAAGATTTAAGGATATGATTTGGCTTTTAGTTTGGGCAATTTGGGATTGCAGGACAGCGATTTGTGTTTGCAGGTCTTTGAGTTGTTGCTGATTTTTCAAGACAGCCAGTTTACCAGCTTGCACCAAGCTTTGATAGCTATTTTGCTCTTCTTGCAGTCGCAGTTGTGCTTGCTTGATATCAGACTCCAACTGACTCATTGTTGCCTGATAACGACTCTGTTCCTCAGCTAAGCGCAATTCTGCTTGTTTAACGTCAGATAAAGCCTTTTCATAGAGTTGTCTGCTTTCTTGTTCTTCTTTTTTGAGTTGATCGATTTGAGTTGCGGAAACGGCGCCATCCTTTACTAGTTGGCTAAAGCGTTCAACTATTCTCGAATCTATGTTCAAACGATCTCGGGTAGACTTTTGGTCATTCTGAGCAGTCTTAATCTGTTGCTGTGCCTGATTTACTAATGCTTGTTTTTCTAATTTTTGTAGGTTATAGACACTCTTTTTGGCATCCAGGTCTTGTTTTGCCTGGTTCACTTGGGACATTTTTTCTAAGATCTGGGAGCGGTTTTGTTGTTCTTGAACGCTAAGTGTCAACAGTAATTGATTTTTTAGTAAATTCAGTTGTGCTCTTTGGTTTTGTAATCCAGAGAGTTTTTCCTCGGCTTGTCGGAGTTCCGTTTGCAAGATATCAGAGTCAAGTTCAAGCAAAACTTGTCCAGCCCTGACAGTTTCACCTTCTTTGACCCTGACAGCTTTCACGCTCCCACCTGCTAGAGAGTCCAATTTTTGCGTTGAGCCTTGAGGTTCTATACGTCCTCTGGCGCTTCCAGTTTCATCGACTTTAGAGAGCATTGCCCAAGGTAAGGCGAGGACAGCAAAACCTACCAGCGTGTACAGCACACCACGCGTCCAAAGTCTGGGTAAGGCATCTAGTAGTTCTTCAGTGCCGTAATGTAATTCTTTCGCATGCTCTGGAGCTTCTACCTGTTCCTCAGTCTCAGTAAAGCCTTGAGTCTGGGTTGGACTTGGATACTCATCCCGCTCATCAGCCTGTGTGGATGAGGTATTGGGA
>JANZYY010000864.1 GCA_026419705.1 Fischerella sp. | reverse complement strand
ACCCTACCGATTGGGTTAATTCGGATTAGTTGGAAACATCTCTCTGATGGGTGGCCTCGACCTGGGCTATCAGCCCTACCGATTGGGTTAATTCGGATTAGTTGGAAACTCTTCGATTTCTTCCATCTCCTCGGGCCTGTTTTCCCAGGCCCCTACCGATTGGGTTAATTCGGATTAGTTGGAAACCTTCGTCATTGCCTCCGGGCATCCTCGTTTCCCCTACCGATTGGGTTAATTCGGATTAGTTGGAAACTCCAGTGTCCAGTATTTTCGCTGAAACCCTTACCCAGTAACCCTACCGATTGGGTTAATTCGGATTAGTTGGAAACTTCCAATAGGGAAAAGCACAGTTGTCAAAATCCCAGAAATCCCCTACCGATTGGGTTAATTCGGATTAGTTGGAAACTATAAAGGGATGCTAGCTTGCTGAAGGATTCCTTCAGCCCTACCGATTGGGTTAATTCGGATTAGTTGGAAACCATAACCACAATCGTGTGGGAACTCGGCAATCCCGAACTTCCCTACCGATTGGGTTAATTCGGATTAGTTGGAAACCTGTGATTCTCGGTCACGTGAATCCCAACCGGGCTGCCCTACCGATTGGGTTAATTCGGATTAGTTGGAAACCTGATACAGCTCTTGGGTTGCTGACTCCGTAACCCCCCTACCGATTGGGTTAATTCGGATTAGTTGGAAACAAGTAGCTCAATATATTGTTGAGTGCTTCATCCACCCTACCGATTGGGTTAATTCGGATTAGTTGGAAACGTGGAAAACAAACACCAATGAGTCAATAAAACAACCCTACCGATTGGGTTAATTCGGATTAGTTGGAAACCAATGGGTTTAATGCTGGTGGTGGTGGTAATGGTGGTGATCCCTACCGATTGGGTTAATTCGGATTAGTTGGAAACATTTGCAGAGATTCTTCTGGATGAAATATCAATCGCAACCCTACCGATTGGGTTAATTCGGATTAGTTGGAAACAATAATAGATCTCCACGTAGAAATCATTTCATTGCCCTACCGATTGGGTTAATTCGGATTAGTTGGAAACGCCTTCTTACCCTACTACAATCAAAGCTTGCCCGGCCCTACCGATTGGGTTAATTCGGATTAGTTGGAAACGGGACTAAAGTCATGCCTGGGGGGAAATAGTTCTGTTCCCTACCGATTGGGTTAATTCGGATTAGTTGGAAACATTGGATACGCCCGGCTACTTTGTGAATTCCTCCCCTACCGATTGGGTTAATTCGGATTAGTTGGAAACGAGTCGAAAACTGCCTGGTACTTCCCTCGCCCGACAAGAGCCCTACCGATTGGGTTACTTCGGATTAG
>JANZYY010000086.1 GCA_026419705.1 Fischerella sp. | reverse complement strand
CAATTACACCGCCACCACTACAACCAATTAACACAGGTACTGAAAGCTTGTCTGCCAACAAAGGCAACAGTCGGGAATACTCACTCGTAAAAGCAGACGAAATGAATACCAGCCCCAGATCTGCAGGTGCTGATAATGAAGAAGCAGTTCGTTGTACCACTTCGTCAACAGCGGCTTCTAGAGAAGGACGGGTTGATAGGGCATTTGCCCATTGCATTTGGTCTGCCATGAATCTTACGCTTTTTTATGCGGCTAGTAGTGTTTTTTATTTTGATCTTGGAAAACAAGAATATTACATCCTACTGGCGTGACAAGACGGTTTTGTTGCATGATGGCTTAATGATGGGATGGGTCTCTAGCCCGTTTGGTGTGGACGGGACAGTCCACACCACAAGGTTTATATTTATGTACTAAACTAGTTTGGTCACGCCACTACACCGATGTGAAGTCAGTCCTTTACCCTTTATTATTTATCGCAAAAAGCTAGGGTTGCTATTCCCCATTAAATACATATAAAAATATTGTATAATCCCTCTTCTCAAGTTGATAGTCTACAAAATCCTAAAAGATGAAAAGATAAAGTTAAATAGAGCATCTGTGCTCATACATATTTGCTATATTCACGCTCGAGTATGAATCGCAAATACTAAATTAGCAGCTAATATGGCTAGAATAATTAGGAATAGTGCAAAAATTGCCTTTCTTGTACTTTTTCTATACTAGTATTAAAACACACGGTAAGAATACAACTATGACCGACATCCGAGAAAGAATCGAACAAGAAGTTGAAGAAGCTCGTGCTGTCTGTGATACAGCAGGTAGCGATTCTGCTGAATGTGCTGCTGCTTGGGATGCAGTAGAAGAACTGCAAGCAGAAGCTTCCCATCAGAAGCAAGCTAAGCCCAAAACAGCTTTCGAGAAATATTGTGATGATAACCCTGAAGCTGATGAATGTCGTGTTTATGACGACTAGAAATCAAGGAAGTTAAGTTTTTTCACTCACAAGCAAGTAACAAAGATCTGTTTACCAATATCTTGCATCTTCAAACTTTGGTCGAGCATAAAATTCCACACTTTTTGCCTTGTTTGTTTATCTCGTAATTATACGGAGACAGAGGGTAGGAAGTGTAAGTTTCTCTCGACTTTACTCAAGAAAAATAAACTACCAAATTTTTCCAGATAAGTTTGGGGGTGACAAGCACGCAAGCGATCGGGGTGAGTTGCCAACTTTTCCCTGATATTTCCGGTAAATGTTGCAACATGTGACTCCAAGATCTTTGGGACTGCTTGTTTTTTTGTGAAATCGCAACCACGCTTTCCAGTTAAATTTTTCTGGTAGTGTGCAAATAATCAGGAAAAATTAAAATCCTGTATTGATGTCAAGCTAAAAGCTTGACTTTTTCGTTAAGCTATTGGCTAGCCGTTTTATCAAAAATACAATTCTGTGATTTTTATGCTTTCAAGTGAAGTAAGTTATCAGCTTTAGGAAAGATTATGGACAAGGAAGTTTGGTTTCGCCCTTTTGTTTGGATGGACTATCGGCTAGCAGTATTATTTACAGTGATTCTTCCCTTGATTTTGCTGATTTGGGCGTTTGTGCAAAAAGCTGAGGGAATGCAACGCTTGCTAACGATTTACTGGCGGGTATCAAGTTTATTGGCTATTACTGTTTACTTAATGATTGCCCAGTATCCGGTGAGTTTCCTTTCAGGGTTTATGGGTCGCATCCTCATACCCATTACTCTTTGGTTCTGGGTGGATCTTAACGATGAAATTGAGTATCAACCCAACGGACCATTAAAGCTGACTTTTACTTCTTGGCGATGGGCGACAACTATCTATTGTATTTTAGGTTCGCTTGCCTTTATACCTTTTTTGGGTTGTGCTTTTTCTGCAAATCCTAGCAATAATCCCAATTGTAGTGTCTGGTTTGAAGCTCCTTTGCTATTCAAAGAATTTTTTCATCCCAATACCAGTGCTGGCTTTCTCGGCATTCTCAGTATTATTTGTTTAGTAATTTACGTGCTTTATTTGAGCTATTTTGTCTTGGTTAAGCTGGGTAAGCAGGGACGTTCTGCTACGCAGTAGAAGTTTGTTGTTAGTTGTTTGTTGTTGGGTGTTGGTTTTTTACAAACAACTACTAACCCTCAACAACTAACAGAAGCAAGTTGATTTGTATAATTTTTATTAATGGAAAGTTCTATAGGTAAAAGACTAGAAAAATACACCATCAAGCGTCCCCAAGAAGTCTTGTTGGTGAGAGTGGAAATTGCTGGCGAGGAAGATCAAATAGCTATATATAAAGGCTTCTCTAGTTCTTTGATGCGTCCTACATCCTTCGATCCGGATGTACCTGTCTTGCCGGAGGAGGCGAAAATTCTCAACATTGACCGAGTAGTTAGCCCTTATCATCCAGAAGCACCCCGTTATATTCAACAAGGACTGACTTGGGAAGATATGCAGGTTTTACTAGCTCAAGTTGGAGTTTAGTCAATAGTCAATAGCCATTTGTTAGTAGTTAGTGGTTAGTAGTTGTTGGTTGGTGGTTATTTTCAATGCCCAATCCCCATGCTCCATGCCCAATCCCCCACTCTCTGTTCAAGCGCGTTCATCAAATTCTAGTCAGGAGCAAAACAGGTTGTTCGCTAATCGCAAAATTATGTTAATTTATTATGAATAATCACGACAAACCCCAATAAATATTTTTTAGTAACCACTCTAGGGTAATTTTTTCTTTTTAATACCATTTATATACGTAGGCTAGATGAACGCTTCTTTATTCGCGTTTGTGTGGGATTTACTTGACCTTACAAGCCTGAGCGCACAAATGGTATCTATTAGACCATAGAGCAACGATTTCTATTTAAATTCACACACTCTCCCGATCATGAGTACAGCGGTGACCCTACCAACACAAACACAACAAGCGCCTCAAGCACTAGAGCCTTTGAGGCAAATCAATCGCCAAATGATTGTTATTCTCGATTTTGGTTCTCAGTATTCCGAACTGATTGCTCGCCGAATTCGAGAAACTCAGGTTTATTCGGAAGTCCTCTCTTACCGTACTACAATCGAACAGTTACGAAAACTTAATCCCAAGGGAATTATCCTTTCTGGTGGTCCCAGTTCAGTTTATGACCAAGGTGCTCCCCATTGTGACCCACAAATTTGGCATTTGGGAATTCCCATTTTGGGTGTTTGCTATGGTATGCAGCTGATGGTGCAACAACTAGGTGGGGAAGTCGCAAGAGCTGAACGAGGCGAGTATGGCAAGGCTTCGTTGTATATAGACGATCCGACAGACTTATTTACCAATGTTGAAGATGGTACAACCATGTGGATGAGTCATGGCGACTCAGTCACAAAAATGCCACCAGGGTTTGAATTGTTGGCACATACAGAAAATACTCCCTGTGCTGCGATCGCCGATCACAATCGCAAACTTTATGGTGTCCAGTTCCATCCAGAGGTGGTGCATTCTATCGGTGGTTTGCCATTGCTGCGTAATTTTGTTTACCATATCTGCGAGTGTGAACCCACCTGGACAACAGCTGCTTTTGTAGAAGAATCAATTCGTGAAATTCGTGCCAAAGTCGGTGACAAGCGGGTACTGTTAGCACTATCTGGAGGGGTGGATTCTTCGACGCTAGCCTTTTTATTGCATAAAGCCATTGGCGAGCAACTGACTTGTGTATTTATTGACCAAGGTTTTATGCGCAAGTATGAGCCAGAGCGATTGCTGAAGGTATTCCAAGAGCAGTTTCATATTCCTGTAGAGTACGTTAACGCTCGCGATCGCTTCCTCAAGGCTCTCAGTGGCGTTACCGATCCCGAAGAAAAACGCCGTATAATTGGACACGAATTTATTAAGGTTTTTGAGGAGGAATCAAAACGGTTAGGGCCTTTTGATTACTTAGCACAAGGCACGCTCTATCCGGACGTGATTGAGTCTGCCGATACCAACGTCGACCCGCAAACAGGCGAACGAGTAGCGGTAAAAATTAAGAGCCATCATAACGTTGGCGGTTTGCCCAAAGACTTGCGATTTAAACTCGTAGAACCACTACGGAAACTGTTTAAGGATGAAGTCCGCAAAGTCGGCCGTTCAATTGGTTTGCCAGAAGAAATCGTACAACGCCATCCCTTTCCCGGGCCTGGTTTGGCGATTCGGATTTTAGGCGAGGTGACTGCCGAGAGATTAAAGATTTTGCGGGATGCGGATTTGATCGTGCGGCAAGAAATCAACCAACATGGTTTGTACAACAAATATTGGCAAGCCTTTGCTGTATTGCTACCAATCAAGAGTGTGGGCGTCATGGGCGATCGCCGTACATACGCTTATCCCATCGTCTTACGCATCGTCACCAGTGAAGATGGCATGACTGCTGACTGGGCGCGTGTGCCTTACGATGTACTGGAAGTGATTTCTAACCGGATTGTTAATGAAGTGAAAGGGGTGAACCGGGTAGTTTACGACATTACTTCCAAGCCGCCTGGAACTATCGAGTGGGAATAGATTTTGTTGGTGGTTGTTGGTTGGTTGTGTTTAGAAATACCAACAACAAACAACAAACAACCAACAACTAACACTTAAGTGGCAACAAAATCGTGAAAGTAGCTCCTTTGCCTTCACCATGACTGGCTACTTGAATAGTTCCGCCATGCAGTTCTACTATATGGCGGGCGATCGCTAAACCTAATCCTAAACCACCTTGTTTATTTGGTTTATGAGAGTCTGCTTGAAGGTAACGCTCAAAAACATAGGGCAAAAAATCAGGGCTAATACCAACTCCTGTGTCACTGACAGTGATTTGGGCATAAGATGGGGTGATGGTTTTCCCCACCTTCTCACCAGATAAGCATTCCAGCCGCACCTCCACCCGCCCTCCTTCAGGAGTAAACTTAATAGCGTTAGAAAGCAAATTTCCTAAAACCTGCTGCAAACGATTTGGATCGCCGATAGACGGTGGAACTGAGTCGTCCAGACTAGACTGCAAACGAATGTTTTTGACATTCGCAGAAGGATAAGCGGTTTCTAACGCCGCCTGTATAATGGTAACGAGATTGACCTGGCATAGTTGAAGTTCTAGTTTGCCCCGAAGTATACGGGACATGTTCAGCAAGTCTTCCAGGAGTCTTGCTTGTGACAGGGCATTGCGCTCGATAATTTGCAGAGCGCGCATAGTTGTAGCTTGATCCTGTTTACGAGTTCGCAGCAGATTGATCCAACCAAGAATGGCATTGAGAGGAGAGCGTAGGTCATGGGATACCATAGCGACAAACTCGTCTTTGGCACGATTTGCTGCTTCCGCTTCGGCTCGAGCCGCTTGCTCAAGCTGGAAAAGACGAGTACGCTCAGCTTCTAGTTGTTTGTGTTCGTTTATATCTGTACTTGTGCCAAACCATTTTGCGATCCGTCCTTGCTCATCCTTTTTAGGCAAGGCTCGGGCCAAGTACCAATGGTAAGTTCCGTCATAACAGCGATAGCGTAGTTCAACTTCATAAAGTGTTCCTGTGTGCAAGCACTGTGTCCATACCTGCATCACTCGCTCGATATCGTCTGGATGCACAACTTCTAACCAACCAAACCCCATCGCCTGCTCAACAGTTTGTCCGGTGAATTCATACCATCGTTGATTGAGATATTCGCATTCACCATTTGCACTGCAAATCCAAACCAGTTGTGGTATCGCCTCAGACAAAAAGCGGTAGCGTTCCTCGCTCTCCCGCAGAGCTTCTTCTGTCTGCTTTTTCTCTGTAACATCTCGCCAAGCTGCGACAAAGCCATCTCCCAGCTTGGTCACTCGGATATCAAAAGCTCTAGTTAACTGCTGTTTGCCATAAAAGTCTGTGTAAGTCAGTGATTCTTTGATAAAAGGTTCACCCGTTTTAACAACTTGGCAATAACGATCGAACAAGCCGTGTTCTCGATGCCAGGGTAAAATTTCGCACAACCTTTTACCTAACTGCTCTTTCTTGCTCATGCGGTTAGCTTCACAAGCTGCAGCGTTCACATAGTCTATTCTGAAGTCTACAATTTCCCCCGCTTCGTCCCGAATCGCTGAAAAAATGCCGAAGCAGTCGAGCATATTTTCTACAGAAGTACGGAAGCGTTCCTCGCTATGTCTTAGTTGCTGGCGTAGCTGGACATGTTTAATCGCAGACTGGACGGTGAAACGCAGTTGTTCTGCTGTAATATCTCCCTTAACTAAATAGTCTTGAACGCCGCTTTTCATAGCTTGCACGGCAACTGCTTCATTACCATGCCCTGTTAACATAATTACAGCTGGCATAGTTCTGTTAATTTGCTGCTTCAATGCCGCCAGAAATTCTAGCCCGTCCATATCTGGCAAAAGAAAGTCTAATAAGATACAATCGGGATGAAATTGCCGACATAATTCCAAGGCACTTTCTCCCGTTTCCTCTTCCAAAATCGTGTAGTGATGTTGTTGGTTTTGCTGGATGTAGCGGCGATAGACTTGGCGATCTTCTGGACAATCATCAATGATTAAAATAGTTTGCTGTTGTTGCGCCATGACTACCTGCCGACGGTATCAGGAAGAACCACAATATCCAACCAATAAGTAAGGAAGCTTTGAAGTGTTTGTTTTAATCTGTTGATGTCGATAGGTTTGAGAATATAACTAGCAACGCTATTCCGATAGCATACTTCAATATCTCTGGGATTAGCAGAGGTAGTAAATACTATAATGGGAATATTTTTCAGGTTTTCATCTTGCTTAATTTGTTGTATTATTTCTCGTCCATCAGTTCCTGGTAAGTTCAGGTCAAGTAACATCAGTGAGGGGCGAGGAGAAGTCTGAGGATCGCTATAAGCTCCGGTATGGTAAAGATAGTCTAGCGCTTCATCGCCATCACTACAGCGAAAGATAGGATTTAGCACTTGTTGACGAAACATTACTCGTCGCAGGGCTTCAAAATCTTCGTCGCTGTCTTCGATTACGAGTATTGGTTGAGCGCTGTTGCCAATCATAGTTCTACAAGCAAGAGGGAAGAAGGTAGGAAGCAAAGAGGAAAAATGAGTTTTTTCATGCTTTATATTTCGTACTTCAGAGCTAATTTATAAAGTCAATCTTAAATCTTGTAGTAACGCACTACCCCACAGCGGTGCGCTATGGTGCCGGAAGTGAGTTTTTTAGTTAAGTTTGTACATTGTATGCTCATAACGCACCCTCAGGCTTCAAGCTTTATTTATCTTTCTGCAAAGTGAAATAAAATGTACTACCTTCACCATAAGTTGACTCTACCCAAATTTTACCCTCATGTCGCTCCACAATTTTTTTGGTAATTGTCAGTCCCGCACCCGTACCACCCCCATATTTGCTTGGACCGTGCAATCGTTTGAAGATGCGGAAAATAACGTCAAAGTGTTTTTCTCGAATGCCAATGCCATTATCGCGCACATAAAATATGACTGGATCTGAGGCTTCGATATAGCCAATTTCAATCCACTTTTCGGTTTTATCGTTGTATTTAATAGCATTGGATATTAAATTACTAAAAACTTCACCCACCTGAATGCGATCGCAATATACTGTTGGTAACGGTCTGGGTATGCGAATATCTACTCCAGTTTCTTCTATGCGAGCGCTCAATAAATCTAATATGTGATGCACAACAGCATTGAGATCGGTTGGTTGCATCGACATATCCACTCTTCCCAACCGGGAAAACTGCAGTAGTGAATCAATTAAATCTTCCATGCGCAGAGTGAGACGAATCAAAGTTCTGAGTTTATCTTTGCCTTCTTCGTCTAGAGTTTCGCCGTAGTCTTCAATTAAAAAATTCGAGTAATTATGAATACCACGTAAAGGTTCTTTCAAATCATGGGAAGCAATATAAGCAAAAGCATCCAACTCTTTATTACTACGTTCTAGTTCAGTGTTAAGTTTTGCTAATTCATCAACCTTTCGCAGCACTACTGAAATAATTGCGCCTCGCAATTCTGCTGCTGCACTGACTTCGTGGGATTTCCAAGGAAGAGACTTCAACTTCACTAGTTCTTTCCATAGCTCAAATGACTTCCGAGGAGATAGGCGCAAACCACTGTTGTCACTTACTTCTACAGGTTGATTTGGATTCCCTGCCCAATTGACAGTTTGTATTTCTTCTGGACGAAACCACAAAATATAGTTGCTCTGAGTTTTAGAGATAGAAAGTGCTATCAAACCGCTAGCAACATCCTTAAATTTTTCTGCCTCCGGATATAATTGCGACAACGAGTCAGTGTAAAAAGTATCCTCATCTATATTATTGGAGATCCATACCAGTAAATTTTGAATGTCTTTTTTTTCAGGAGTATTGCCGAGCAAATATAATTCGTTATTAAAACAAATTGCTGCACCTTGAGCGTTGACAAGATTGAGTATATTCGGCTGCTGATTGATGAGTCCATCAATAAAACTTTTCTCCGCCGACATATATTCTACTAATTTTGCCAAAACAGATTTGATTTCAATTTTGTATTCCGAGTCTTCATTATCTTCTTTTGTAGCTATTTCTAAAGAAGTCACTTGTCCCAAAAATTCGCAGGCATTACGAATTTCATAAGGTATGTATTTTGGTGTTTGATGATGGCAGGCAATCATTCCCCATAATTTGTTATTTTTAATTATTGAAATCGACATTGATGCTTTTACACCCATGTTGTGCAGATACTCAATGTGGCAAGGTGAGACACTGCGCAACACCGCTCCACTTAAATCCAAGGGTTCATTAGTTAATGGATTGTTAGTAGGGACAATTGCAACAGCTTGGTAGTCAGCATCTGGGATTAATCGCAACCAATTTTGGCTGTAAAGTTTCCTGGCTGGTTTGGGAATATCCGTAGCTGGGTAGTGTAAGTCTAAATAGGAAGGGAGATTTTCTTGTTTATCTTCCGCAATAACTATACCGTTCCAATCTCGATCAAATCTATAGAACATCACCCGATCAAATCCAGTGATTCTCCTCACTTCTTTAACAATAATTCGACTAATTTCATTAACAGTCTTGGCTGATTGCAGTTTTCCAATCGCTAGTTTAACTAAATGATAGAACCGAAAATAGTTATTATTCTTTTCTAAAATTGCTGGCTCTAACTCTAGAATTACAAATCCATTAGAGCGATGAACTATACCGTCAAAAATAATAGTTTTTTGAAAAGGTTTGATAGTAAATTCTACGGGATTGACAATTTGTATATCTTCCTGAGTTAAACAATCATTAAAAAAATCAATTTGCTCTGATTCGAGTAATTTGCTCAATGGTTGATTCAGTAATTCTTCGGGGTGAAAACCCAAAAAATTATATATATTATTGCTGACTTGTAGGATAGTTAATTCAGGCTCTTTGATTGCCAAAAGGACTCCATGCGGTTGAACAAAGCCAGGAATATGAATTGGCTCTGTGTCACAATTCGTCAAATCAGCCGTAAATGCTGTGTCATTTTTGTTGGTGTTCACTTTTTGGATAGTCCTGCTAATGGGCGTGTTGCTTTGCTGGCTTTTTTGTGCGTGGGCAACAAGGCATGTAGAAATGCCATGCTAACGCAGTAAAATTACCCAAAGAATAATTAAAAAACAGGGAAAAATGAGGGACAAAATAATGGAAGATAATTATATTTTTTCCAATATTGATGGAGACATCACACAACCTCCTCTCCCTCTGACTAACTTAAAAATTCTTGTGGTAGATGACGATGATGATAGCCGCTTTTATATTTCTACCGTATTGGAAGCGGATGGAGCTAGTGTGACGACAGTTGCATCAGCAGCAAAAGCTTTAGAAGTGATACCACATTTACAACCCGATGTCTTAGTTTGTGATATTGCTATGCCTATTGAAGATGGCTATAGTTTGATCCGTAAGGTGCGTGCTTTGACCCCAGAAAGTGGAGGAGATGTACCAGCCATAGCGTTAACTGCCTATACGGATAGTGAAGACCGTGCTCGTGCTCTTGAAGCTGGTTTTCAAAGGCATGTAGGCAAACCAGTAGATCCGGAAGTTTTGGTTGCGACTGTAATAAATGTACTAGGGCAACGATGCAAAAGTCTTGACTCTTAACTTAGCTTGATGGTGTTTCGGTGTCGAAATACTCGCGCCAACGACTGATCTGACCATCCTGAAAATCAATTACGATTGCATCATCAGTGCTTGTGTGACGATTAGTTGCTCTTTCCGTTTCTTCGTAGCGCCACTCCACCACTGCTCGATCGCCGCAGAGAATAATCCGTTGAATATCAATCTTTATCTCTTTTGACTGCTGAGCGAGAAGGGAAACCGCCTCGCGAATTTTTGCTTGCCCCTGCCACTTTTGACCGGGTACTATTAACTCACCGTTAGGAGTAAACAACTGTGCTAGAGCATCGCCATCAAGAGCAACCCAAGCATCTCTTGCTTGGTGAATTAAATTAGGAATGTCTGGTTTAATAGCTGCCTGGGCTGATACATTTATATTTAAAGTGAAGCTAAGAAAAATAAGTGCTGCTCCCAGCCATAGAAGTATTATATTGATAGATTTGATGATGCTTTTGTTTGAAAGCATTACTTATTTTGTCATTCCATCCGTAAATAAAGAGGGATAAAACTATCAATTACCAATCTTAAAATGGGTAAACAAGCACCCGCGGTGATACCGAGAGTAAATAGATTCTTCGATCTCAGCACGAGTGCCTGTTGACCCTTGTAAACAACCAGATGTCCGCAACCTTCGACCGTTCTGTAGGAGGATTTAACCTCACCGTCGATCGCGATAAAGTGGAGGAAGCGACAAAAACTCCACACCCATCCAGGTTTATTTATTATCAGCACTGTCTGCCTCTGTGACGTCGCTCTCCTTCCAGATGCAGTTAAGGATCACAACGGTAAAACATCCTGCCAGTGCGTTTTACTATGTTCACATCTTGCACGTCTATGCAATAACATAGCAATAATTTAGAGGTAGAGCCTCTCCCACTCGTAGGTCAAAGCCATTCCTGCAGGCTAGAGTGCAAGATCTCAGTATATTCTCAGAATACTAATCATCGACATACAAAGTGCCTATCTAGAGTCAGAAAAGCGATCTAACGCAAGACTGATTTGCTATCTTGAGCCGGACTCAAAACTAATTTTCTCAGACCGATACTCTGGTGGCTCGACATGAATTAAAATCCTGACTGGACTGAAGCGTTCCTCCAACCGTCTTTCTACCTCTTCGGTGATCCGATGGGCAGTTTCTACATCTTGGGCGTCTACAATTAAATGCATTTCAATGAAGACTTGGCGACCAATCAGACCGCGAGAGGCGATTTCATGACAGTTTACAACTCCAGGAACAGAAACAGCGATCGCGTGAATGACTTCTGGTGCGATCGCCATCCGATCCACAAGCCAAGGCAAGTTTTCTTTTAAAACTGTCCAGCCACTCCAAAATACCAACACGGCGACTGGAAAAGCTAACACCACATCCAACCACTGATAACCAAACCACCATATGCCAACCAAACCAGCTATTACAGAAATTGTTACCCAGATATCGCTCATCGTGTGTTTGGCGTCAGCAATCAAAATTGGGCTACCTACTTTGACACCCACATGGCGTTCGTAAAAGGCGACGAAAATATTTACACCTAACACAATTAGTAGTAACCACAACTCTGGTGTTGATATTCTCACAGGCTCACCACCCTGGAGAATGCGTTCAACTGCACCCTGGAGAATTTCAAAGCAGGCTATACCTAAAAAGGCAGATATTCCCAAAGCCCCTACCGCTTCAAATTTTAAGTGACCGTAGGGATGTTCGCGATCGGGTTGTGGTGAAGAAAATCGACTGGCAATCAATCCTAAAATGTTGTTGGCACTATCGGTCACACTATGCAAAGCATCAGCGAGCAAGCTCAAAGAACCTGTTAACTTGCCCACAACTGCTTTTAATAGCATCACGAATATGTTTAGCAGTAAAGTAATAATTAAAACTTTTCTAACAGCAGCACGATTATCTAAAATCATAGAGTATGATTAACTAAATATGTTCTATGAATTCTAAGTGTAGAACTAAACACACTAATCAAATATATATATAAAACTCTTATGATGTAGGAATTTCATCCTGCTATAATCTCAAGCTTTTACTATTTTTTATTGAAATATTTTTTTAATTAGTCGCAGCCACAAACATAACACAAATAAGCTACATATTCACTGAAACAAATGTCTTAGAAGACATGTCCAAATAATTATGCGTTACCTAAAATCCCCGACCAGATGCGTACGCTTCTCTACATTATTTTTCATTAGATGTCTATTGATTAGCGTTTGTCGTTAAGGTTGTTCCGTGATGTTTTCTTAACTTTAATATCTGTGTGTGTGGTTCATGTAACCAGTGGGTTTGCACTATCGTACTACCCTTATTACCACCCTTCAACCTGGTAACGACATATGAGAGCCTCTCTCGAATAGTATCAGATGTGCAAGGATAAAAGCCTTCTAAATTATTACCATCAATAAAAAAGCGGATCTTGATGTGACCAATACCATGAAAATGGTATTCGTACCAAAATGTTCTGACAAATAGCTCATGTCCACTAACAACTTGACACTGAACCTAGTTGAAGGTTCTGTTTCCTTTAGCTTTTCACCCCAAGCAGCACGGGAATTAAAACTAGCGCTGGATCAATTGATGGATAGTCTCAAGGCTGTCGCTGCTAAAACTACTGCTGGCGCTGGTAAAGTCAGCCCCCAACGTCCTATGGAATATCGTTACACCGGGGAAGTATTTTTAGAGATTATTTGTAATCCTAATATCTGGCCTACTC